>JADFSR010000041.1 GCA_022560615.1 Gemmatimonadota bacterium | reverse complement strand
CCCCTATCCAGTGATACGCCAATCGCTTCCCATCCGGCGAGAACACCGATCCATAGGCGAGCCCGCGATCCCCGTCAGCTCCGTGGTTCGTCACCAGCACCAACTCGCCCGTCATCAAATCCCTCACTGCCAGATCGCCGGTTGGATAGTTGATCTCCGAGATGTAGCGACCATCCGGTGACGCTTCGTTGAAGTAGAAATTGAAGTAGGACCCACTCCACACTCGGCGCAGCTCGTACGCCTGCTGCGGGCCGCCCGCGGGTCGCAGGTCGGAGTCGCTCCTCAGGGTCGAGGGAATTTGTTGCGCTGACGCGTCCTGCACAGAGCCCGTATTGCAGCCGGTCAATCCGAGGAGGGCGAGGGCGAGGTACGGGGTGATTCTGGTCATGGTTTGCTCCAGTATGTCGGCGTATCGCCCGTTCCTTTACAAGCCGTGTGCCGCGGAGGACTCGAACTCACAACTCCACCCGCCGTGGGTGGTTACGGCATCGCGAACGATCGAGGTCTAGTGCCAGTTTGTAGCGACTCGCTACAATCCCGTCGCTGACCGCTACAGGGCAAGGAGCGGAAGGCGTACCTCGACAGTGGTGCCTCGGTCCGGCTCGCTGGTCAGCCGGATGCTTCCCCCGTGGGCCGACGCGATCCGCAGTGCGATGGTGAGCCCGAGGCCCGTGCCCCCGGCACGAGTGGTGAAGAGGGGCTCGAACACACGCTCCAGCCGAGCGGGTGTCATGCCTCGCCCATCGTCCCGAATGGTGACCACTACCGTGCCTTCCTCGAGCGCGATCGTGACGCGCGCGCCGCCGCCCGAATCGAGCGCCTGGGCAGCGTTGAGCAGCAGGTTGAGAAAGAGTTGCTCGAGCGCGCCGAGGTCTCCTTTGATGTGGATCGGCCCGCTCTGACTGGGTTCGTGCAAAACGCCGCCACGCTCTTCGAATGCCGGCGTCGAGGCGTGTATGGCTGCCGTGAGTGAAACCAGGACATCTACGGTTGCGGTGTCGACCGACTCCGTCCGGGCGACGTCGAGCGCGGCTCCGACGGTCGCATCGAGGCGCTCGATCTCCTCGAGGGCTCGACCCTGGGGTGCTCGAAGCGGAGAATCCTCGGGAAGCCCCTCCTCGACACGCTGCAGATCTATGCGGATAGCCGTCAGGGGATTCCGAACCTCGTGGGCCAGGGTCGCGGCGAACTCACCCACGGCCGCCAGCGCTTCTCGGTCGGCGAGTTTCTTGAGCGTGCGTCTCAGGCTCTCGGTCATGGTGTTGAAAGCCCGCACGACACGCCCGACTTCGTCATCACGTTCGTGCGCGAGCTGCTGCTCGAGATCACCACGGGAGACGGCGTCGGCCGCGTGGGCCAGCCGTTCCAGGGACTGGGTCATACGACGGACCAGCAATGCCGCCAGAGCCAGTCCGGCCACCGCGACGATCAACAACAAGCCGGCGCCTCGGCTGGCGGCCGCCTGGAAAGGCTCGACGAATGGTGTGAGGGGCGCCGCCGCCACCAATTCGACGGATGGATTTGCGAGGCGCATTCGGTGAGTGAGCCAGTCCTCGCCGCCCCAGACGAATCCGCTGTTGCCAAGCAGCAAGGGATCGAAGAGAAGCGGGAGCAGTGACGCCCCGGTGGCGCCGTCGAACATACCGACCACTATGCCCGTTCCGGCGCTCGGTCCCAATTCGCCCCAAAGCGCACTCGTCTCGATGCGTGCCTCAATGGTCCCGAGTCTATTCCCGAACACCGATTCGTGAACCGCGGCTGACACCGCGACGCCGGACCGGTTCCGGTTGCGCGGATCGAACCCCGCTGGGAAAGTCCACCGTACTTCTCCGCTGGTCGACACGGCCCGGGCGATGATGAGTTCGCCCCCCAGACTCGGAAACTCGCTTGCGATAACAGAGTCGACGAGCCGTGTGAACTCGGCCGACGGCCCATCATCGCTCGAGGTAGAGGGTTCGAGCGACCGCCTGACGACTGGGTGATCGGCGAGGTCGAGAAGTTGCGAACGACTGCGGGTCCAATGGGAACGCAGCTGAGTCGCGGTTTCGTCGAGTACGTCGCTCATCCGCGTCAGCAGCAACTCCTCCCCCGAACGTCTCGCCGTTCCGGTGAGCCACAGACCGATGAGCCCGAGGGGTACGACTGCCACCGCCACGACAACGAGCAGGATCCTGGTCCGAAATGAGATCGTCCAGCGCACCGTTCAGGATTCGTCGGTCTGGTGGCGTGTCTTGTCGATGAGGTCGGCCAAGCCGTGCTTTTCGATTAGACGGTCGAGTCGCGAGCGTGAGATCTCGAGAATCCCGGCGGCCCGTGACTTGTGGCCGCCCGTGGCGTGCAGGACTCCCGCCACGTGGGTACGCTCGGCCTGCGCCATGGACGTGAGACGTGCCGGTCCCGAGGGGGGACCCTCCAGTCCGAGATGTTCCGGTCGGATCACGCTTCCCGTCGTCATCACGACCGCGCGGGTAAGACAGTTTTCCAGCTCTCGCACGTTGCCCGGCCACGCGTGGCCCAGCAGGAGCTGGATTGCCTCTGGCGACAGGGAGGGACGACTGCGACCGAGGTGGTCGCTCGCCTTCGAGATCAGGTACTCAGCGAGCAACGACACGTCCTCCCCGCGGTCGCGGAGCGGCGGCACGACGATCTCGACGATGCGTAGGCGGTAATAGAGATCTTCTCGGAACTTGTCCGTCGCCACGAGGTGCTCGAGATTGCGATGCGTTGCCGCAATGACGCGGGCGTTGGTGCGTTCCGGGCGCTCCGCGCCCACCGGATAGAATTCCCGCTCTTGAAGTACACGCAGGAGCTTGCCCTGAAACTCGGGCGAGGTGTCCCCGATCTCATCGAGAAAGACGGTACCGTCGCCGGCCAGGGCGAAGCGCCCCTTCCGATCGCTCGTCGCTCCCGTAAACGCGCCCTTCACGTGGCCGAAGAGTTCCGATTCGAGGAGCGTCGCGGGCAGCGCCGTGCAATCGACCGCCACGAACGGCGCGGACGCATTAGCCGAGTTCATGTGGATCGCGCGCGCGATCAACTCCTTGCCCGTGCCGCTCTCGCCACGGATGATCACGTTCGTCGGTGTCCCTGCCACTTGGCCGATCGCTTTGAAGATCTCTACCATCTGCGGGTCGCGGCCGATGAGGGAGATGCCATCGGCAGGGGGCTGCTCCGTTGAAGTAGCACGCTTGGCATCGATCCGCCGGTCCGCGAAAACATTGTCGAGAGTGCGGCGCAGCTGATGCAGGTCCAGCGGCTTGACGAGGAAGTCCACGGCGCCCTCGCGCATCGCCGTCGCCACCGTCGGCAAGTCTTGGTACGCCGTCATCAAGATCACGGCGGTGTCTGGACTTCGTTCCTTGAGCAGGTTGAGCAACTCGAGTCCTCCGATTCCCGGCATTCGAACGTCCGTCAGCACGACGTCGGCAGGGGAGTCCGCCAGTAGGGACAGCGCAGCCTCGGCATGCTCGGCGGTGCGCACGTTGGTGGTCCCGTCCTCGAGCACCTCCGCGAGGGACGTGCGAATTCGGGAATCGTCGTCGACGATGAGGATGGACCGGTTCACTCACTAACCTCCCTCAATAAGCGGAGCGCACAGCCGCGTGCTCGCGCTCCGCGCGCACGCTAGTAGGTATCAACGCCCTTGCTGGCCAGGGACGAGTGGATCAGCTCGCTATTGTTGAGATCGACGAGCGCGTCGGCGTCTCCGTGCACCAACAAGGTCGGCGGATCGTCGGCTGACACGTGCAAGATCGGCGACACCGAAGCGCCGAGTGCGTCTTCGAAATCGAGCGCGACGAAGCGGTCTGCTGCTCCGGGCACAACGACCCCGCGCGCAAAGAATAGCCCACTCTCCGGGAGCGTGGCCGGAAAGCTTTTGCTCGGGCTTGCCCGCTGACGCAGATCCACAGGGGGGTAGTATGCGACGACCGCTGCGACGCGACTGCTGACACGCAGCACTTCGTCGGTCGCGTTGGGGTCACCTTCGTCTGCGG
Source organism: Gemmatimonadota bacterium (assembly GCA_022560615.1). NCBI lineage: Bacteria > Pseudomonadati > Gemmatimonadota > Gemmatimonadota bacterium. The sequence goes on along the minus strand of JADFSR010000041.1, from coordinate 29,444 downwards.
CCAGACCCAGCATGAGGGAGAGATGGCCGCCGGCACTGCCTCCGTAGACGCCCAGGCGGTCCGGGTCGATTCCATAGGTCGACGCGTGGAGACGCACGAACCGCACCGCGCGACGCACGTCGGCGTACGCTTCTGGCACGTTGAACCTCGGGCTGCTCCCGTGACGGACGGCGAAGACCGTAAACCCCTGGTCCAAGAGCGCCTCGAACCTCGCCCGGGCTTGGTCTGGAGGCGTCCACCGCGAGACCCAGCCGCCGCTCACCATGTTGAGGATCCCCACGCCGTTGGGCTCGCCAGGCGGCGTGAAGACGTCAAAGGTCAGAGCCATCCCGTCCTTATGGCCGTAGACCACATCCGGGATGACGGAAGCGCTGCTCTGTGCGTGGACCGGGACAGCCAGGCAGAACACCGTCAGCGTCGCGGCAGTTTTGGCTCGCTTCAACATTCTCATGGTCGTTCTCCTCAGGGTCGGGACAACGTGAGGGATGGGTCGAAACTGGTCAATGTCGAGTACGTGCAACCCTGAGGCTCCCTCAATTTACTTCGTATAATATGTATTATGTTACCTTCGTCCAAGACAGGTTGACTTCGAGCCGGCTCTTGGCCCCGGTCCGCCTGCTTCCCCTCTAGTTCTAGTTCTAGTTGGCCCTTCGCGTCTGGTACGGCTCCAGGGATCTCACGCGAACGGCGGCCGTTCCTGTGCCCACCATGCCCAGCTTGACGGCGGCCGTGTAGGTAACGTCGATGATACGGCGCCCTGGGTCGTGGAACGGGCCCCGGTCGGTCACCCTCAGAACCACGCTTCGTCCGTTCGCGAGATTGGTGACCTCGACGTAGCTCGGGAGCGGCAGAGTTCGGTGCGCCGCCGTCATCCCGTACATGTCATACGTCTCGCCGCTACTCGTCGGCCGCCCGTGGAACGGTTCACCGTACCACGAGGCCACCCCTCGTTCGTCGTATCCCTCTGAGGTATCGAGAACCAGGTACGTACTGCCCGACTGTAGGTATTGGGCCATGTTCCCAGTCCGGCTGGGCGGCTCCACCTTCGGGATCGGGTCCGGAATGGCCTCAAGGGCCGCAACATCCGCATCCGAGGACCGCACCCTGGGGCCCGACAGCTCGGGAGACCCGATCATGGTGCACGAGGTCGCGGCCAACACGGCCGACGCGAGCACTAGTCGCTGAGTCCTGTCCATCCTTTCACTTCCTTGTAGGCTTTCTTGACGAGCTTGCGCTGCTTCTTAGGTTTGAGGCGCGCTAAGTGCCCACTGACAAAGCGGTTATCGTCCGTAACCTCACGGAGAATCTGGACTCCGTCTGGAGGATCCGGCAACGGATCGCTCTCGGCCTCGAGCTCGATCTCCATGAGGGCCAAGCCGTCGAGAGCGCCGAGGAAACGATCGAGCTCCCAGGGGCCGATCTTCCAGCGAATCTTCTCGACGATTCGGTCCTCCGCAGCCTCCAGAAGCCGGACGGCCATCTCGGGTGGCACGATCGTCTCCACCTCCTCTCGACGGATGCCCGAGCCGATCTTGCACGTGAGGACGGCGCCCCTCGGCTCACCGGTCCGGATGCGGACCGAGGGCTCGCCGTTCCGGATGTACCCTTGGCGGTAGTGGTGCCCGTCGCCGAGCGTGTACCAGAGCGCGTCGGCAACGCGAACGAGGAATCGGCGCTCGATCTCCCACGCCATCCCCTACCCTCCTGGCTTCCGGCCGAGCACCGCGATGCGGCGCCTCAGAAACGGGACGAAGCTCTGAAGGAGGCGTTCGGCGACGTTCAGGCCGGGCAGATGGGATTCCGCGTAGTACGCGCGCTCGATCTCGAAGCCCTGGTTGGTGAGCAACGCCCTCATGCGCTCCATCGACTTGTAGTCCACATGGCTCACGTCCCGCTTGAGCACGATATCGCGGTTCTTGAGCGCTTCCAGAAAATGACCGCGGTGCGGGGTCCAGGTGCTGAAGCGGCCGCCAGGCTTGAGAAGCCGATACGCCTCCTTCGACACGCGCTCGGAGTCGTCCGGATACAAGTGCTCGAAGAGGTCCGCGGCGATGACCACGTCGTACGCCGCGCCCTCGAGGCCGGTTTCGCGCCCGTCGGCGCACACGAAACGCAGCTTGTCGTGCGGGTCGGACTCGAGTCGCCGGTTGCAGATCTCGATGCTCTTCTCGCTGAAGTCGACGCCAACGACCTCCCCGACCCGGTCGGCGAGCTCGAAGCAGAAAGTGCCCCATCCGCAGCCGAGATCGACCACGCGGTCGGTCGGTGTCGGGTCGTGGATCGAGAGGACCTTCTGCACGCGGTACCGCTGGAAGCGACTCTCGGTGTCGATGAGGTGATCCGCGCCCTCTTCGAAGTAGTCGCTGGAGTCGTAGAACTCCTTCCCGATGCGGGATTCGCTCGTCACAGGCGTCGAAAAATCTGCTGGAACTTGAGCCACCAGACGCGCCACACGGCTTCGCGGACGATCCGTTTCGACATCTTGGACTCACCGCTATCCCGCTCCGTGAAGAGGATGGGGACTTCTGTGAACGAGAACCCCCTGCACCAGGCGCGGAATTTCAGCTCGATCTGGAATGCGTAACCGTTCGAGCGCACCCGATCGAGCCTGACCCTCTCGAGCACCCTGCGGTGCCAGCAGTTGAAGCCGCCGGTCGCGTCTCGGATAGGCATTCTGGTGATGGTGCGCGCGTACCACGAACCGAAGTAGCTCACGAGGAGTCGGCTCATCGGCCAGTTGGAGACCGTGACCTTACCGTCGACGTACCTCGAGCCGATGACGAAGTCGTGATCCTCGGCCGCGGCGATCAGCGAAGGCAGCGCCTCGGGAGGGTGCGAGATATCGGCGTCCATCTCGAAGATCAGCTCGTATTCCCTCTCGAGCGCCCAAGCGAAGCCTGCGAGATACGCCTTCCCCAAACCGTCTTTCAAGGGGCGGTGCATGACATGCACGCGGGGGTCCTGGGTAGCGATCTCGTCGGCGAGCCTACCGGTGCCGTCCGGCGAAGCGTCATCGACGACGAGCACATCGATGCGCTCGTCCTGCTCGAGAATCTTCGGGATCTTCCGGGGAAGGTTTTCCTTCTCGTTGTACGTCGGCACGATGACGAGGAAGCGCTCGCTACGTCCCTCACTCATCGCTGGCGTCCTTCCCTGTTCCGTTAGCTGCGACGTGACGCACCCAGAACACCGCGGCGGGAACGAGCTCCACGACCGTGGTCCAGACCCGTGCAATGACGGCGAGCGCGCCGGCCGGGCCGACACCTACGTGCGGAGTCAAGAATGCCACCAGGAATCCCTCGCGTACCCCGACGCCCGCCGGGGCCGGGATGAACAGGTAACCGATGACGTACGCGGCCGCGAAGGCGGATGCGGCGGGTACGATCCCGGCGGAGACACCGAAGCTGACGACGAGCACCCAAAACGACAACGCCAAGAGTACCCAATTGAGCGCGTAGAGTGCGAGCCACTGTAGCCCGTGAACCGAGTCCAACTGCTGGGGCGTCTCCGCGCGCGCCACACGGAACCAGAGCCGGGCGCCCCACCGGAAGCTGGTAGGGGTCGCGATGACGATGGTGACGAGCACGAGGAGGCCGGCGGCGAAGAGCCCCCAAGGACGCAGACGCTCGGGTCCGGTGAGCAACGCGCCCAGCCCCACTGCGGTCGCCGCGAGCAGCGACAGCCCTTGGCCGAGCACCGCCGCACCGGTCGCCGTGACAGGTCCCACACCCTTTCCCCGCGCGAGCGCGGCGAGCCCGGCGATTTGCCACACTTTCCCGGGCACGTAGCGGCCGAGGTTCGCGATCATGAACAGTTGGATGGCCTCGATCGGCGGAATGCGCGCACCACCGAGATCAGCGACGACCCGGGCCCAAAGCACGGCGTTCATGAACATCGCGATGAGCAGTAGAGCGCATGCCGCCCCTAACAGCAGCAGATTCGGCTGCCACGCCGCCGGATCGAGATCCTGGAATTCGGTCCAGTCCAGCCCCACCCGGTCCACGATGAACCACGTCACCAGGATCGTAAGGGCGAGCTGCCCGATTCGGATCAGCCAGGTCTTCAGTGAGCCTCCCTTCTCCGGCGCCCGCGCCAGAGATCGAAGCCGGCGGCCGCCACGACCGCCAGGAAGAGCACCAGGCTAATCCAGATGCTGGTGCGGACCAATGCGGATTCGTATACCATCTCGACGGTGTGCTCACCCGTCGGGATCGGCACGGCGCGCAGGCTGTGATACGCGCGTAGGACCGGCTGTTCGGCGCCGTTCACGGTCGCTCGCCAGGCCGGGAACCAGTTGTCGGAGACCACGAGCAGCGCGGGCTGCTGCGTAGTGACCGAGAGCCGGAGCCGGTTTGGGGTTCGCTCCAGCCACGTCACGGTGCCTGCCACGGGCCCGCCTCGGAGCGCCAGCGGCGGGGCTTCGGTCAATACCACCTCGGCCTCGGGGTCGAAGTCGGGCGAAAGCATGTACGGGACTGCTTCTTCGTCCGACTTGATCACCGCGCTGCCCACCAGGCGAGCGCGTGGTAGGCCTTCCTCGATGAAGACTGTCTCGTAGGGTCGACCGTCGCTGAGCTGTGTCCGCGAGAAAATACGCCCCTCGATGGACTGCCCGAGCTCGTAATCCGGCCACAGCCAGTACTTCACGTTGAGCAGCCGGCGGATGTTCGGGTTGAAGAGATTCTCGGGCGTGCCCGACCCCACCATCCCGATCAACTCACGGTAGCGGGACAGGTCGTTGGGGTGATTCCCCGCGACGAGCTCGATGCCGTGGAGTGCCGGGATCACGTCCTGCCCAGACCTGCGAAACGAAAAGAGCCGATAGGGCTCGTCGCTGCCCTCTTCCTGGTTCAGGATCGCCTGAATGTTGGCATCCGGCGCCGACCATGTCTTGAAGTCGAACGGCTGGATGAACGTGTTCGATACGCGCAGTTCGTCTGCCACGACGAGCAGCACGAGTCCCGCCAGCAGCGCCTTCGGGGCCAGGTAGGCGCCGCGGACAGCCCAGGTCAGCCCGGCGAGCGCAAGAGCCAAAAAGAACGCGATGAACGCGCCCTGCCCGATGAAGGGTCGGAGCTGGCTCTCCATGAGCTGGAGGCGGCCCGGATCGACGTCCGCGTAGACAGTCGAGGTCCACAAGGACGTCAGGACTCCCGAGGCCGCCAGCAGCGCGACAACTCCGAGCACCCCGGCGGCGCCCCAGAGCACGCGCATGATACTGCGCCAGCCCTCGTCGTCGTCCTCCCGAGCGGCCCCGAGAATCCGGTCCACACCGAGAGCGGCCAGAGTCGCGGCGCCGAAACCGAACAGGAACATGACCTGGGACGGAGCTCGGAACAGGCGGATGCCTGGCACAAGCTCGTAGAAGAGCCGCCAAATAGGCGTATGGGCCCCCAGTGCGAACAGGAACGCGAGTGCTCCCAGGCCCGTGAAGAACCAGCGCAGTCCCGACCGCGCACCGCCCACGAAGGAGACAGCGGCGAGCAGAAGCAGCACGAGACCGGCGTACTCGTGGTTGTCCTTGAAGAGGTTCCGGCCCCAGTACGTGTTTTGCGCCCAGTCAGCCGAACCTCCCGCGTTGTTCCCCGCGAATTCGGGGATCACCATCGCCATCGCTTCCTCGGGATGGAGAGACCACGAGCTGGACCACGCGACTCCAGATTCTCCTGCGGCCTCTCGAGAGGTCTGAATTCGCCGCGAGTAGTCGGTTACGTAGTCGAAGGCGGGGAAGAACTGGAAGCCTGCGATTCCAGCGCCGGTGAGCGACGCCGCCAAGAAGAGGGCGAAGCGGACGCCCGCCGTGCGTGGACCGGACGCGCCGTGCGCCACTGTGGGCTCCTCCTCGGCATCCGCGACGCGCGTGCGCGCGATCTGTACCGACCGGAAGATCCCGTACAGACCCACAGCTCCGAATAGGAAGTACGCCATCTGGAAGTGGGTCGTCGAGATGACCAGCCCGATGATGAGCGCCATCGAGCAGAATGCCGCCACTCGCGGAGCCACGAAGTGACGCTCGACCGCCCAGAAGAGCAACGGCGTCAGCGCAGTGACGAAGATCTTCCCGTCGTGACCAGGGTGCACGAGGCTCACGAAGAACGGCGCGAGCATGTAGCCCACACCCGCGACGAGCGCGGCCGGTCGGGACGCTCCGATCGAGCGCACCCAAGCGAACATGAAGAAGCCTGCAGCCGCGACGTGGATGACCAGCTTCCAGCCGAGGGCCCGGAATGGCTCCATGACCAGGAGTAGGAACAGCGACGGAGGGTAGAACGAGTCGCCTGCGGAAAGCGCTTCCAGGAACGGCGTGCCGCCCAGGATATCGGGCGCCCATCGCGGAAGTGCACCGAAGGTACGGATCGACTCGGCGTAGAGCTCCCGTACGACATAACCCATCCCCAGCAAGGTGTCCGCGCCGTACAGCATCTGGTCGCCGAACACGAACTCGCGAAAGAGCAGCAGGGTCAGACCGACGAAGAGCGTGGGCGGCAGCCACCTCGGGACGGAAGGTACCTGGGCGTCCCGGTCTTTCCGTCGCTTCTTCGCCATCTCTGCCCCGCTACGCGGCGTGGCGGCGCGCCACGAGCTCCTCGTAGATATCGAGATGCCGGTCGACGAGGCGGGCGTTGCTCCACCTGTCCACGACTCGCCTTCGCGCTTCGGCGCCCAAGCCGCGGAGCTGACCGCCGCGCAGCAGCTCGATCACCTTCGCCGCGAGAGACGCGGGATCCGCGGGCTCGAAGAGCCCACCCACCGAGCTACTGACGATTTCGGGTAAGCCTCCGACCCTCGACGCGGCGACCGGCAGCTCGCACGACATCGCCTCTAGCGCCGCGATCGAGGTCGCCTCCATCAGCGATGGAAAGATCGCCAGGTCGCCGGACGAAAGAAGGCCGGGCATCTCCTGGTTGGCGCGCGCGCCCAGGAAGGTCACGCGGTCGGCGACCCCGAGTTCAGCGGCCAGGGCCTCGAGCTTCTGCCGTTCCGGTCCGTTTCCCACGAGCACCGCCTCTGCGTCGACCTCGCTCGTGATGAGCGGCATCGCGCGCACGAAGTACTCGACGCCGTTCTTGTGGAAGAGCCTGCGCGGTACGATCAGGCGCGCGCGCCCGTCCGGGAGCGCAGAGAGCGTCGGCTCGACACGCCGAAAGAACGACGTTTCGACTCCGTTGGTGAGCGCCTCGACGCGGACGCCGGGCGCAATGCCCTCGCCCACTGAGGCGATCTCAACACTCGCGGCAAGGTTGTGGTCCGCAGCCTCCAGAAAGCGCTTGAAGATCGGACGCCAAAAGCGCGACTCGGCTCGCTTGAGGAAGTGACTCGTGTGGTACGTAGTGACGATCGGTGCCTTGCCTACCCGTTGCGCGACCATGCACGGAAGAACCGACGCGATGTCCTGGGCGTGCAAGACGTCGGCCGAGCGAGCGAGGGCACCGAAACGCGGCATCGAGAAGAAGGCGTGGGCTGCCCAGCCAGGCGCATTGCGCGCGGGCATCCAGGTTCGCCACACTCGAACGCCGCCCATGATCTCATGATAGGGTAGTCCTGGCTGAGAACGAGACGTCACCATGTCCACTTCGTGTCCACGTTGGGCCAGTGCCTGGCACAGGTAGTAGACGTGGCTCTCGAGGCCGCCGACCTCCGGAGGAAAGTAGACGCAGTGCATGAGGATGTTCACGCGCCCCAGTCCTCCATGGCGCGCGGACGCCCGAGCAGGTCGGAAACCACGATGTCCGCGATGCGCGCGCCGGCTCTACCGTCCCCGTACGGGTTGGTAGCCGGTACGTCCGACGCCGAGCGAGCGAGTGCCGCCCGACTGCGCTCCAGGATCAGCTTCCGGTTCGTGCCCACGAGTTCGGCCACCCCCGCCTCGATACCCTCTGGGCGCTCCGTCACCTCGCGCAATACCAGAACGGGCACACCGAAGGTGGGAGCCTCCTCCTGGATACCGCCCGAGTCGGTCAGGACGAGCGCCGCCGACGCGAGTGCGGCGACCAGGTCGAGATAGCCAAGCGGGTCGATGAGGTGGATGCGCTCATGGTCCGTGAGCAGTTCGCGCGCAGGTTCGAGGATGCTGGGGTTCGGATGCACCGGATACACGATCTCGATGTCGTCGATCTCATCCGCGAGCGCGCGCACCGCGCCGAACAGCTCGCGGATCGGTGCACCGAACGATTCACGCCGATGCGCAGTCAGCAGCACGAGCCTGCGCTCACCCTGAATCGCCGCGCGCAAGACCTCGTTCTCAACGGGTCTCTGTTGGTCGGCCACGCTCATGAGCGCGTCGACGACGGTATTGCCGGTCACGTACACGTGCTCCGCAGGCACTTTTTCGGCGAGCAGAGCGCGCTTGGCGTGCGCCGTCGGCGCGAAGCAGTAGTCGGAGACCACATCCGTAAGGCGCCGGAAGATCTCCTCGGGGAACGGAGCCCACTTGTCGTGGCTGCGCAGGCCGGCCTCGACGTGCCCGACCTTCACCCGCTCGAAGAAGCCCACGAGCGACCCGGTGAACACCGTGGCGGTGTCGCCCTGCACGAGCAACGCATCGGGTCTGAACTCTTGCACGACGCCACGCAGGCCTTCGAGCGCGCCCTGAACCACGTCGTAGAGGGTCTGGCCCTCTTTCATGATGCCCAAGTCGTAGTCGGGGTCCAGTCGGAGCGCCTGCACGACCTGGTCGACGAGTTGCGTGTGTTGGCCCGTGAGCACCACACGCGTCTCGACGTCGGCGCTGTGATCGCGCAGTGCGTCGACGACCGGGGCCATCTTGATCGCCTCGGGTCGAGTCCCCACCACGACGAGGACTCGACGGGGCACCCCGACCTTCTCACTCAAGTCAGTCGTCCATTCTTCTTCAGCGCGTCGAGCTCGTCCCTCACCTGCGCGATTTGCTCCGAGACGAGCCCGAAGCCTACGAGCAGGAAGCCGAGCGTCTCGAACAGCATCACCAGATACAGAAGTGGCCGGTACCCCATGGGCGGGATGTACGGGTCGAACCCCACCATTGGGTGCACGAAGCGCAGGTAGATCGCCACCCCCGCGACGAGAACTCCCAGTCCGGCCAAGAGCATCCCGGTTACGCCGAAGAGCAGCAGCGGCTTCCGCGAGAACATCAGCAGGAAGCCCACGGAAACCAGGTCGAGCAATCCGACGATGATTCGAAACGGCCCGGTGAACTTGGACTTCCCTGCCCGTCTGGGGTGCAGCTCGATGTCGATCTCGCTTACGGTCGCACCGCGGGCGTGCGCGAGCACGACGAAGAAGCGGTGCCAGTCGTGGCGCAGTGTGAGCCCGTCGAGCACGCTTCGGTGGAACGCCTTCATCGAGTTGAGATCGGAGACCGGCACGTCGAAGACCCGGCGCGAGATCCGGTTGTAGACCGTGGAGACCGCCCTCTTGTTGTACCCTCCGATCTTGCGCCCCGTCACGATATCGAACCCGTCCGCGAGTCGCTCGAGGAAGCGGGGGATCTCGTCCGGAGAGTGCTGCAGGTCCGCGTCGAAAAGCACGAGATAGCTTTTCTCGGTCGAGGCCGCTCCAGTGATCATCGCCTCGGTCTTTCCCTGGTTCGTCTTGTGCTGGACGATTTTGAAAGCTCCCCACCCGTCTGCCTCTTCACGTGCGAGCGAGGCGGTATCATCCGTGGAACCGTCGTCGACGAGCACGACCTCACCATCGAGCCCATGGCGCTCGAACGCCTCCCTGAGCTCCCGCACCAGCTCCTTGATGACGGGTGCTTCGTTGAAGGCGGGGACGATTACGGCGAAGTCGCTCTTGCTCATACGCGCTTGCGCATGCGGGCGGGCAGGATCCCGAGTTGGTCCCGGTACTTGGCCACCGTACGGCGAGCGATCTTCACGCCGTCGACCATGAGCGACTTCACGATCGCCTGATCGGTGAGCGGCTTGCCGGTGTCCTCGTCCGCGACGAGGCTCTTGATCTTGTCCTTCACGCCGCGCGCCGAGATGTCCTCGCCGCTCGTGGTCGAGAGACCGCTCGAGAAGAAGTACTTGAGTGAATAAACTCCGCGCGGCGTCTGCACGTACTTCTTGTTCGTTACCCGCGACACAGTCGACTCGTGCATCTCGATGTAATCGGCGACCTCGCGCAGCGTGAGCGGCCTGAGGTGCTGCACTCCTCGCTTGAAGAAGTCGCGCTGACGGTCCACAATGAAGTTCATGACCTTGAGCATGGTCTGACGCCGCTGCTCGATCGCCTGAATCATCCACTGGGCCGAATTCAGCCTGCTGGAGATGAACTCCTTGTTTTCGCCTGTGAACTTCTTGTCCCGGGCGATCTCCCGGTAGCTCTGTGATATGCGCAGCCTGGGCAAGCTCGTGTCGTTGGCGAAGACCAGATACTCACCGTCGATCTCCTCGACGATGAGATCGGGGATGACATACTGTTCCGGTTCCGCGGAATACTTGAGTCCTGGCTTGGGATCGAGATGGCTGATCGCGTCAGCGGCGTCCTGCACCTCGATCGGCTGGACGCCGAGCTCCTTGGCGAGTTCCGTCCAGCGATGGTTGAAGAGCGCGTCGAAGTGGTCCCGCACGATCACATACGTGAGCTCACCCTCTTCGTCACGCATCCTGAGCTGGATGAGGATCGACTCGCGCACGTCCCGAGCTCCGATCCCCGGCGGGTCGAAGCCTTGGATGACCTCGAGCATCGCCTCGGCTTCCCCGATGACGTACGGCCTGAAGAGCGCCGCGATCTCCTCGAGCTCGGCGGCGCGCACAGCCTCGTCATCGATCGACTCCGCGGTAGCGATCGCCGTGGGCCGCACCTCCGCGAGCCAGCCGTTCACACCGCTCACCGCCTCCTCGAGCCCACACGCGAGCATCCCGTCGTCGTTGATGTTTCCGACGATTTCCTCACCCATCCGGACCTCTCGTTCCGACAGCGAATGCAAACGCAGCTGGTCCTGCAGATGATCGTGCAGGTCGCGCGCGGCGACCGGCGTACGCTCGAAGTGTTCAGTGTGTTCGTACTGCGCGCGCCGACCTCCGACGTCGAATCCGTCGAGAAGGATTTCCTCCCAGTCGATTTCGTCGTCGTCCGTGGGTTCGTCGGCGGTGTCTTCCTTGAGCTCGACTTCCTGCTCGACCTCCGCTTCCTCCATCTCCAGCAGAGGGTTCTCGGCAACCTCCTGCTTCAGGTGTTGCTCGAGATCCAGCATGGGCATGTACAGCAACTCCATCGCCTGATATAGGCGTGGGTTGATCCGCAACTCCTGCCGGAGCTGCACACTCTGTTGAAGTTTGAGGCTGAATTGATTCATCGGCGACTCGGATCCCCGCTAGACTCCGGCCGGCTCTGGATACCGGGCCCGCATGCGTGCCGTCAGCGTCGGACCGAGGTAAATCTCTGCAACTTCCTCGTTCCAAACCAACTCTGAGACGGTCCCACTCACTCGGATACGTCCTTCATACATGATGTATGCCCGATCCACGATCTCGAGCGTCTGCTCGACATTGTGATCCGTGATGATCACGCCGATGTCGCGGTCCTTGAGTCCCCGAACGATCTGCTGGATATCGTTGACCGCGATCGGATCGATGCCTGCGAACGGCTCGTCGAGAAGCATGAACTTCGGCCGTTGCACGAGGGCTCGTGTGATCTCAAGCCTACGCCGCTCGCCCCCGGACAGCGAATACGCCTTGTGCTTCCTGAGCTGCTCGAGGCCCAGCTCGCCGAGTAGCTGATCGAGGCGCTCGCGCTGTGCCGCCTTGGGCAGCTTCAGCGTCTCGAGGATCGCGAGCACGTTCTCCTCGACCGTGAGGCGTCGGAAGACCGACGGCTCTTGGGCCAAGTAGCCGATCCCAAGGCGAGCTCGGCGGTACATCGGGGTGCTTGTGAGGTCGTCACCGTCCAGGTGGACGGTGCCGGAATGAGGGGGGATCAGCCCGACCATCATGTAGAAGGTCGTGGTCTTCCCTGCCCCGTTCGGCCCCAGCAACCCTACGATCTCTCCCTGGCGAACGGTCAGATCGACCTCGTTCACGACCTTGCGGCGCCGGTATATCTTGGTGAGACCCTCGCCGGAGAGGCGACTCTCCGCGCCTGGGTTCTCGGCGTCCGTCACGAGCCCCTCCATGGATGACGAGTCGCGGCCGACTCCCGGATTTGGGGACGGCCCACAGATGAACGTGTGCGTGACTCCGGCGCGCGCGAAGGCTCCGGCGGTGTGGTTCCTGGGGGCGAGCCACCTACCGTGGTCGTGTCGAGGGCGGTCGCGGTGTCGATTCCGGCGGTCTGCGCGGTGAGGCTGTCCTCCATCACCGGCACTGGCTCGAGATGCATGCCTCGCGTCTGGCCGGTCACTTCCATGCGGTCGACCTCGCCTTCGACCATGACGATCGTGATCTCGTCGCCGAGCACATAGTGCACGGCGGGTGCGTCCACACCCGCGACAGCGGTCGTGTCCGACGGTGGTAGTCGGTACAGACTCCGCGCGTCGCCCCGGGCGGTGATCCGGTCGATCCGGTACGCCGACTGTGCCGTGTCCGCGGCAGACCCCCGGCTCTCTATGGTGTCCACAGGCACGAACGTTACGATGACCGTTTCGCCCTCCAACCAGTCGGTGCGCGCGATCTCCGGCAACATCTCGACGTTCAAGGAGTCGCGTGCGCGAGAGACGCTGCGGGCCATGCCTCCCGCGAAGATCTGTTCGAGCACCTCGCCGGGCGCGATGACCTCGATCGAGTCCGCGGTGAGCTCGAAGTCATCGGCCTGGGCGACGGGACGTGCATCCGCGCTGTCGAGGGACATGACGCCAGGCGGCGCCGGGGCCATCACGGCGACGAGTCGCTGCAGCAGATCGTCGAGCAGGTAGATCCGGATCTCGGGCGACGTGAGCACTAAGTCGTCGCCGTTCAGCACGGCGTTGCCAACGGCCCGCACCTCGTCGATGTCGTCGCCGTCCATTCCGAGCGTGATCGTGCGACCGACGAGATCGTACGTCGGGGCGTCGACCCTGGCAGATCCCTCGAGGAGGATTCGGCCCGCTACCTGGTCATATTCGACGCTGTCGGCAAACGCGTTCAGCGAGTCCCGCTCGATCTCGACATTGCCGGTGGCGCGGAAATAGCTGTTGCCTTGGCGGAAGATGCGGTCGCCGTCGACAACGTAAGGCGAACCCCACCCATCGGGCTCGGCATCCACCAGCTCAGGGGATTCGGGCACGCCTGGTTCGGTGGTCTTCGGCCTGGGCTCTGCCGGCTTCATCCGTAGGATCGCGTGTGGCCGAATGCCGTCCGCCGCGATCGTCACCGTCATCTGCGACTCCTCCCGGAAGTCCGTGGCGCGCAGATATACCAGGTTCCCGTTCTGGATCGTGAAGCCCTGAATTGTATCTTGGACGAAGACGTGGCCGTAGGCTTGAAGTCGACCCTGCTCGGAGAAGTAGCGGACTTCATCCGCGTTTAACTCCCCGTTGAGGTCGAGGAAGCGAACCGATCCCATCAAGTGCTGCAGGCCCTGGGCGGAGTACTCCACCGCCGAGTCGGCCCAGATCTCGATCCCGTCGTCGCACAGTATGTGGGGAGCGCCGACGTATGTGATCGTGACACCGCTCGAGAGCGTGATGGTGTTTGAGCTCCTCGTCGGGGCTAGGAAATCGCACACTTGCCGAGCACTGAGCTGAGATGGAATCAAGGCGCACGTCAACAGGACGAGGGCGGCGGAGGGGCCATGGGGGGCGAGTGAGGACATGGGCGTCGGTGGCTAGCGGCCGACAGCTCCGCGGATGTTCTCGATCCGCACGTTCCGGAACTCCATGTCGGAGCGGAACGACGAACCCCGGGTCACCCGCCCGTCGGCGAGCGTCTGCACGGTCGCCGAGTCGCTCCAGATTTCGTCCATGATGGGATCGTAGACGATCTCCGCGCTCTCGATGCGGCGCCCGTCGGCATGCACGATGAGCACGACGTCACCCCGTGCCCACATTCGGTCCGTGTTGCGGTCCCATTCTCCGGATGTGCCGGTGACCGTGGCTCGCTCGGCGCCGTTCTCGTCGTAGAAGATGATGCGCATCTGCCGCAGCTTCGCCTTCGCCGAGTCCGCGTACATGAAGGCCGTGTCGGCCTCGACCCGGCCCTCACGGATTCCGTTGGAGGTCATGAAGCTGACCATTCCGAACACGATGTTGTCCGCTCCCATCTCGAGGAGCTCATGAGAGGCCACCGCGCTGCTCGTAGGCGCTTCGCATGCAGCCAAACCAGCAAGGAGCACAGGGAGCACGAGTGTCGCGAAACGTGGCCCGTGTCTGAGTCCCAACGTCGCTCGATCCATTACACCACTCCCGACCGCATGAGATCATGGAGATGCACGATTCCGACGAGCCGCCCGGCCTCATCCTCCACAGGTAGTGCCATGATGCCGTGCGTCTCCATCCGGTGGACGGCAGCGGATCCCAACTCCTCGGGCCCCGCGGTCTTCGGATCTCGAGTCATGATCTCTCCGATCGGCTTGTCTAGAAAGTCGGCGTCGCGTTCCATGAGCCTCGTGAGATCGCCAGCCGTGAGCACGCCGGTGATCCGTCGGTCTTCGTCGACCACCGGCACCGTGCCACGCATTCCCGCCAGCGGCGCGATCGAGTCCTTTATCGTCGCGCCCTCACCGAGCAAGGGATATTCGTCCGTTATCATGACATCTGCTACACGGACCGAGAGCTTGGTTCCCAATGTTCCACCCGGATGCAAGGCGGCGAAGTCTTTCTCCTGAAAGCCCTTAAGTTGCAACACGACCATCGCCAACGCGTCGCCCAACGCGAGCGTTGCGGTGGTAGAGGAAGTGGGTGCCAGATCCATCGGGCATGCCTCCTCGGCGACCGAACAGTCGAGGACGACGGTAGCGTCCATCGCGAGCGCGGACTCGGTCCGTCCAGTGATCGCGATGACGGGAACGCCGAGGCGGACCAGATACTCGGTCAGCCTCCCGAGCTCTGGGCCTTCACCCGATTTGGAAATCAGAATCGCGACGTCGTCGCGGCCCACGATCCCCAGATCGCCGTGCAGTGCTTCCACGGCGTGCAGGAAGGTCGCCGGCGTTCCGGTCGAGGTCAGAGTGGCCGCGATCTTGCGCCCAATGTGGCCGCTCTTCCCGATTCCACACACCACGGTCCGACCGGAGGCGTCGGCGACGATCTGGCACGCGCGCACGAAGCGCTCATCGATCCGATCCTCGAGTGCTGCAACGGAAGCGGCCTCGATACGGAGAACGCGCCGAGCCTCGGCGATCAGCGATGCGGCCGAGTGCGTCACCGGCTTCGCTCCTCAACGTAGCGCTCCACGACGTCATTGAGCTCGCCTCGTGCCGCGAGCAGTGCGTCAGAGAACTCCCGGGCGGCACCGTGGCCCCCGACTTTGGTCGACTGCCAGTCACAGATGTCCACCACATGAGAGATCGCGTTAGCTACGGCGGCCTTGAGGCCCACGCGTCGCAGCACCGCGAGATCCGGAATGTCGTCCGCGAGCATTGCGACTTCGTGCCACTCCAGCGCCTTTCGACTGATCAGGTCCTCCACAATGCCGAGCTTGTGTGCGTTCGCTTCCTGGTGGCACTCCACAACGTCGAGCTCGCGGGCCCGCAGCGCGGTTGCCTCCGAAATTCGTCCGGACACGAGGGCGACCTCGAGGCCGGACCACATGAGCATCTTCAGACCGACGCCGTCCTGGATGTCGAAGCGCTTCAGCTCGGTGGCCTCCCCGCTCGCGCTCACCCCGACATAGATACCGGCATCGGTGAGCACGCCGTCCACGTCGAAGATGACGAGCTTGATCTTGGCGGCGAGCTCCGCGTCGATCGGCCGGGCCCCGGCGCTCATGGTACGTCCCCATCGGTCCTGGCGGCCGGGGCGAGCGCGGACCGAATCGCGACCACGTCCTTCAACAGTCCATGCATACGCTCGAGGGGCACCATGTTCGAGCCGTCCGACGGCGCGTCGGCAGGGTTCGGGTGGGTCTCCAGAAATAGACCGTCGCAACCTGCCGCAACCGCTGCGCGCACGAGCACCGGGATTTGTTCCGGGTCTCCGCCGCTCGATCCGTCCGCCTGGCCCGGTCGCTGCACCGAGTGTGTTCCGTCGAAGATCACGGGTGCGCCGGTCGCGACACGCGTAGCCGCGAAGGAGCGCATGTCGACGACCAGGTTGCCGTAGCCGAAGAAGGTGCCCCTTTCGGTGACCGCGACATCCATCGCTCCCGCCCTGCGCAGCTTCTCGACCGCGCCCGCCATGTCGTCCGGAGACATCCACTGGCCCTTCTTCACGTTGATGGGCTTACCCGTGGCACCGGCGGCGAGCAACAGGTCGGTCTGACGACACAAGAACGCGGGGATCTGCAATACGTCGACGATTGCCGCCACGCGCTCGGCTTGCTGCGGTTCGTGGATGTCCGTTAGGAGCGTGAGGCCGGTCTCTTTTTTCACCGTGGCGAGTCGTTGCACGCCCTCAGCGAGCCCGGGGCCCCGCGCGGAGTCCATCTGGGACCGGTTCGCCTTGTCGAACGAAGCCTTGAAGATGACGGGCAGCCCGAACGATTCGCCCAAGCCCTTGACGGCCCGCGCTATCTCGAGGTTCAGCTCGTCACTCTCGAGGACACAGGGGCCCGTGATGAGCGTGAATCGGTCGAACATCTCACGGCCCTCTATACCCCGACCGGCTCCTCAACCGGAGCGGCTTTTTTTTCCCGGGCGTACTGGGCCGCTGCTTCGATGAACGAAGCGAATAGGGGGTGTGGGCGTGTGGGACGACTCTTGAGTTCGGGGTGGAACTGCCCGGCAATGAACCACGGATGATCGGTGAGCTCGATCATCTCCACGAGGCCGCCGTCCGGCGACAGGCCACTGAGCGTCATGCCGTTCTGGATGAGCAGCTCCCGGTACTCGTTGTTGACCTCGAAGCGATGACGATGACGCTCGGACACTTCCGGGGTGCCGTAGATCTCCCGAGCACGCGTGCCCTCCCCGAGGACACACGGATAGGCGCCGAGGCGCATCGTGCCGCCCTTGGTGGTGATCTGGCGTTGGGAGTCGAGAAGGCAGATCACCGGATCGGACGATGCCTCCGAGAACTCGGAGGAATGTGATTCCTCGAGGCCGCACACATTACGAGCGAACTCGATGACGGCGGTCTGAAGGCCGAGGCAGATGCCGAAGAACGGCATCTCATTCTCCCGTGCCCAGCGGATGGCAGCGAGCATCCCTTCCACGCCGCGGGGACCGAATCCACCGGGAACGAGCAGTCCGTCGAAGTTCTTGAGCGTCTCGACGCCGTCGCCGTCGCTGAAGTGCTCGGACGAGAGCCACTCGATCTCGGTTTTCATGTCGTTTGCGATGCCGCCGTGGATCAGCGACTCCTCGATCGACTTGTATGAGTCCACCAGAGCCGTGTACTTGCCGACTACGGCGATGCGCGCGGTGCCCGATGAAGGTTTCTTCACGCGGTTGACCATTGCCGTCCACTCGGTGAGGTCCGGCTGCGGCAAGTCGATACCGAGTCGCTCCAGGATCACGTCGTCGAGCCTCTGCTCCTTGAGAGAGAGTGGGACCTCATAGATGGTCTCCACGTCACGCGCCTCGATCACGCCCTCGAGCTCGACATTCGTGAAGAGTGCGATCTTCTTACGGATCTCCTCGGAGAGCGGGTGCTCTGTCCGGCACACGACCACGTGCGGCTGGATTCCTATCTGCATCAGCTCGCGGACGGAGTGCTGGGTCGGCTTCGTCTTCAGTTCGCCGACGGCGGTGAGGTACGGCACCAGCGTCAAGTGCACGAAGATGGCGTTCTCGCGACCCACGTCCGCGCGGAATTGACGAATCGCTTCCAGGAAGGGGAGCGACTCGATATCACCGACCGTGCCGCCGATCTCCGTGATCACCACGTCGTTGTCCGCGGAGAGCCGGCTGATCGCGCTCTTGATCTCGTCGGTGATGTGCGGGATGACCTGCACGGTGGCACCGAGGTAGTCGCCGCGTCGTTCCTTCGAGATCACCGTCTGATAGATACGCCCGGTGGTGATGTTGTTCGCTTGGGAGAGCGACTGGTCGATGAAGCGCTCGTAGTGTCCGAGATCCAGATCGGTCTCGGCGCCGTCATCGGTGACGAAAACCTCTCCATGCTGGAACGGTGACAGCGTCCCAGGATCGACGTTGATGTAGGGGTCGAACTTCTGCAGGGTCACCTTCAAGCCGCGCAGCTTCAGCAGCCTTCCGATCGACGCTGCCGTGATGCCTTTGCCCAGCGAGGACACGACCCCACCGGTGACGAAGATGTACTTCGTGGGTCTTTCGTGCTTGTCGGTCATGGATTCCGTCATGCGAAAGTGGTGGCTCCTTGCTCGCTCAGCTTCTCTTCCATGCGAAGAACGTCCGCGGGTGTATCAACCCCTGGGTCCGCGGCACCCACGATGGCGACCCCGATCTTCAGCCCTGCTTCCAGCGGCCGCAACTGCTCCAACAACTCCAGGCGCTCGAGCTGCGACGGGGCGAGGGCCACCCAGTCGTGCAGCGCGGCGCGCGTGTACGAGTAGATCCCGATGTGCCGCAGGAAAGGCTCGCGCTCCAGCTCCTCCCCCACAGGCTTCTCGTCACGCTTGTACGGAATCGGCGCACGCGAGAAGTACAGCGCCCGACCGCTTGCAGCGCGCGCGACTTTGACGACGGAGGCATCCGCGCGCGCAACGTCGGTGTTGAGCGGTGTCGCGCACGTCCCTACGTCCCAGCGGCCCTCGCGCACGAGGTCGATGGTGGCCCTGACATGCGCTTCCTTCAGCAGCGGTTCGTCGCCCTGCACGTTTACGATGAATTCGAAGTTCCGGTATTCGCGTCGGTCGGCGACCTCGGCGACGCGATCGGTCCCCGACGGGTGGTCGGGTGACGTCATCTCGACCGGCGCTCCCAGCGCCCGGCAAATCTCGGCGACCTCTTCGGAGTCGGTCGCGACGACCGCTCGATCGAGCACCGACATTCCCTCAATGCGGCGCCAAACCCATTCGATGAGGGGCCTACCGAGGAGAGGGTAGAGCGGTTTGTTGGGGAGTCGCGTCGATGCCAGTCGAGCCGGCACGATGCCCAGAACCTGGCCGCTCAAGGGGCTTTTCCGGGGCCGGAAGGGCGCGATAGGCGTGCAAAATTCACGCCAGGAAAGCTACCGACGGTTGGGGGGGAGGGTCAACCTGGCAAGGCCGAGTCGGGCCCCACTAAATCTCCAGAAAATTATGCAGCAATCGCTCTCCGTGCTCACTGAACAGCGACTCGGGGTGGAACTGCACGCCCCAAAGCGGCAGATCGCGGTGGCGCATCGCCTGGACCTCACCCTCGTCGGCCGGGTCGGTGCTCCACGCCATCGGGATCAACGCATCGGGCAGCACGGACGAATCGGTGACCAGCGAGTGATAGCGTGCCACCTCGAACGGCGAGGGGATCCCTTCGAAGAGTGCCCCACCGTCGTGCCGCACGGGGCCGGTCTTGCCGTGCATGATGCGATGTGCCCTAATGGTGTTGCCGCCGAACGCCTCACCTAACGACTGGTGCCCCAGACAGACCCCGAGCATTGGGATCCCCTGCCCTCCCAAGATCCGGAAGGCCTCGACGCTGACGCCAGCCTCGGCAGGTGTGCGCGGTCCGGGCGATACGACGACCCGGTCCGGCTGCATCGCCGCGAGCTCATCGATTCCCTTTTCGTCGTTGCGCACGACGACAGGCTCTGCGCCCAGAGCTCCGAGCAACTGGACGAGGTTGAACGTGAAGGAATCGTAGTTGTCGATGACGAGTAGCATCGCGAGAATCTACTCAGCTGCTCGGGGGCGAAAAGCCCTATTCGCGTGATGAAGTCACGGACCTGACGAGTATCCTGCGTGTAGGGCCAGATGACTTCTGTGTTCTAGTGGGGAGGAAGCGTGTACAAGCGCTGCCTGGTTTGTGCCACACCGTTCGAGCCCAACGACCAGTTGGAGCACTTGCCCAGGGGGCGACGTGTGGCGTACGACCCCGGGCGCGGACGGCTGTGGGCGATCTGCTCCGCGTGCAAGCGCTGGTCGTTGACGCCGATCGAGGACCGTTGGGAGGCGCTCGAGGAGCTGGAGAAGCTGACCATGGACAAGGCCCGCCTCCTCTCGCAGACCGACAACATCGCGCTCCTCAAAGCCGGGCCACTCGAGATCGTGCGGGTAGGAAAGGCCCAGCTCACTGAAGAGGCCTGGTGGCGCTACGGGCGGGAGCTGACGTCCCGTCGGCAGAACTACAAGAAGCTCACGTTCGCCGGCACCGCAGCCGCTGGCGCGGTTGTCCTCGGTGGGTGGGCGACCGGCGGCATGACGCTGCTCGGCATGTGGTTCATCATGGGCCATGCGCCCGACTCCATTACCGACGCGGCGCGCTGGCTCCGCTTCGGGGGCTCGGCCTGGCGGGGCGCTCGTGAATGCCGGGGGTGCGGCTACACGTTCACCTCGGTGCCGTACCGCGATCGGGGGAGCCTCGGGATCTTCCCTGGGGGTGAGGCCGGGCGGATCGAGTTGGTGCAGCGGTGCCCGGTGTGCGGCAACTACAAGAACGGTGGCCTACACCTTCAGGGTAGAGACGCTGACCTCACGCTCCGTCGTGTGCTCGCCTACCATCATTTCGCGGGCGCGTCCGAGCGTCGGGTCGTCTCTGCCGCCAAGCTCATCCAGGAGGCGGGTTCGCCCCAGGACCTGACCCGTATCGTAGTGAAGGACGGCCGCAGGATCGGCGACCTTCAGCGCACGGGTGCGATCGCGCTCGAGATCGCGGCGAACGAGTCGGCCGAGCAGAAGCTCCTGGAGCTCGAGCTAGCACAGCTCGAAGCCCATTGGAAGCAAGAAGAGGAGCTGGCGGCGATCATAGATGGCGAGCTGACCCCCCTGCCCCTCATCGAAAGCCTACGTCGGAAGGTCACGGGGCGCGGGTAGAGGCGGGACGGCCTCGGGGTCTCAGTTCGCGGGCTCCATCTTCCAGAAGATGATACCGCTGGCCTGTTGACCGACTTCGGCGGATCCGACCATCTCGAAACTCCGCAAGTCGTACACGTCGACCTTGCCCGGTTCGGCGCCCTTGCCCTCCACGCTGACGAACGCGTACCGGGAATCAGGCGTCATCGCCACGCCGTGTGTGACCGTCGTCGACGAAGGCACGATCGCGAGGCTCTCCCCCGTCGCTGCATCGAAAAACTGAACCTGGCCAGCGCTCTTCAAGGAGGCGACGAGCACCCGCCCGTCGGGCGTGATACCGAGGTTGTAGGGCGTAGGCCCCGAGGGGAACTTTCGCTCGAGGGTCCAGCTCTCGCGATCGATCACGAGGATCTCATTGCCCTTGTTGCACGCAACGAAAACGGACTTCCCGTCCGGGGTCGGTTGAGCCCACGTGGGAGAGCACGTCGGCTGCATGCGCATGCGCTCCGAGTTGCCGCCGCTCTGCGCCGCGCGCGTGATCCCGCGGGCACCCGTGACCACCTCCCCCACCTCGTAGCCTTCCAGCGCCATCTCGCTGCCCGTCACCACCGAGAACCGTCGGGAGACCTCGAAGGTGCGAGTATCGATCTCGACGACCTGGTCATCCATCATGCAATTCGAGTAGAGAAAAAGCCCGTCGGGCGCCATTCGCAGCCCGTGCGGCATCGTGCACGTCGCGATCTGATCGACCTCGACCAGATCAGGCGTGTAGACGACCGACACCGTCGACGGTACCAGCTCACCGTGCAGGTTGAAGTTCACGATGAACGCGTACAACCCATCCGGCGTCAGGTCGAGCGTAGATGGGAAGTTCCCGAGCAGAATCGGCATGGCCACCAGCGTGTCCGGTCCCGCGTCGAACTTCCAGAGCTTGCCGTCGGGTATCCCGTGTGCAGTCGTCATGTACAGGTACCGACCATCCGGGGACACGTTGAGCCCGTGCGGCCCCTCGGTCTCGATCGGCATCTCCCCGACCGGGGTGGTCTGGTCCACGCTGACCCCGTCCGGTCCCAGGCGAATGCGGTGGATCAGATCCGCGGACTCCGCGCCCACGTACACGTAGTAGACGGCAGCGGAGCCCACGCTCGCGAGCGCTGACCCCGAGGCGGAACCGCCGTACGATCCGCCGCAGGCTGCCAGGATCACGGTGGCCACGAATGCTACGGTTGTTCGGATGGTCATCAATCGTCGGTCGGTCGGGAATGGTCCCGAATGTGGTGAGTCGAGAGTCTAATAGGCCGAACTGGTAGGTCCTTTTCAAGGGAGCAACAGCCCGATAAGACGTATTCGTGAGTTCCTGGCATGCATGGCACTCGTCGTCAGCGCCGCACCGCTGGCGGCGACTGTCAGCTGAGTGCTCGCAACTCCGCCAACGTGGCGACCCGGCCTTTCTTCGACCAACGGGCCAAGGTCTCCGCTTCGGGCTCCAGCCCCAGGCCCCAGGTCGCGTCCGAGACTGCGGTGACCGCGTAGCCTCGGGCCTGCATCCCGTCGACCGCCTGGGTCACACACACGTCGCGTGCAACCCCGATGACGATAAAGGCGAGTGGCTTTCCCAGTGCATCTTGGAGTGCGGCGAGGAAAGCTTCGGTCGCGGGATTCCCGGTGAAGACGTCGAAACGGGTCTTCTGAATGAGGACCGGCCGACCGCCGGCCAACGCCTCTCGGACGACCGTGCTTGGCGCGTTCTGATCCGCGTCGTATACGAGCACTACAGGGTGAGCCGGGCGAATCTCAGGGATGATCGCCGCGCCTTCCCGTTCCGCGGGATCGGCTGAACGACCCATACAGTGCGGCGGGTAGGTGCCGGCCAGCGGATCCGGGCTCACGAGATCGATCTCCTCGTCGTCGAGCCCGTGCCAGTCGCCGGTGTAGACGAGCAGGTCGCACTTCTCGTCCATCCAGGCCACGGCCTCACGCAGCGTTGCGACGATCAACGTCGAACCCGGGTCCGTGTCGTCACTCAGATCCTTCACGTACAGGCGGCCGTGCGGATCCATGAAGTCGACCTGGGCATCGACGATCCACCCGATGAGGGCGGTTCCTTCACTCACGTAACGCGCTCCAAGCGATCGTTCTCCCGATACCAGCGGCCCACTTTGGCGAGGGGCTTGCCTTCGACGCGCACTACGTCTGCCGTGTAGTCGAACGACCCTCGTACGAGGGCCGATCCGACGCCGTAGCTGTCGACTGGGACGCCAGACGCCTCGAAGCGGCGGATCTTGTCGACCGAGAACCCCCCCGACACGACGATCTTCACGTGCTGAAAGCCTTCGGTGTCGAGCGCATTGCGAACACGCTGGACGAGACGGGGGTTCACGCCTCTCGGGTCGAAGTCGCCCATCTCTTCATCGAGCGAGTGATCGACCAGATCCGCGGAGGTGTCGAGGCGGACCCCCCAGAGCTTCCGACCCATCGCGCGCGCGACCGCGAGTGACGCTCCCACCGAGTCGTTGTCGAAGTCTACGAGCGCTATGACCCGCACGTCGTCCGGCGTCGCGTCGGCGAACGCCTGCGTGGCGGCGACCGAGTCCCCGGCGAAGGCCGCGATGAGCGCGTGGGGCACGGTGCCGATTCCTTCCGAGCCCCACCACGACGCCTGCGCGTCCGTCGAGACGCCGATCGCGCCGGCCACGTGCGCGGCCCATCCGTCACCGGTCTGTACCATCCAGTGATCGTGACGTGCGGGGAAGAACATGACTGGGCGCGGCCAAGCAGCCTCGACCACCGCTCGCGTATTCGTCGCGATTCGTGTGCGACGCGCTAGCACACCGACGTATAAGGTCTCCAGGTGTGAGAACGCCGCGTAGGGTCCTTCGATGCGCATCACCGTCTCCCACGGCTGCGCGCGGTCGCCGTCGCGCAGGGACAGGATCTCGAGATCGGAGAACGAGTAGCCTTCGGTCAGGCAGAGCTTCAGGATCGCGATCGCCTCGTCCGTGCCGGCGACGAAGGCATCCCGCTTCTGAAAGACCTGCATGGTGACCACCGGATCCCTTCCGTGGTGCAGAAGCACTTCGCGAGCCCGCACGAAGTACTTATCCGAGTAGTACCCACTGCGCATTTTTTCGACGGGGAGCTGGAAGATCGCGGGCGCTAGTCGTTCAGGGCTCCGGATGGGCGGCGGTGGCCCGTTCTGCTCCCCCGGATCGATCATCGGGATAACGACGACACCGGTAGGTCGCTCTAGACCGCGCAGACCATGTCTTGCGCACAGCACATCGGCGACTTGATCATGCCGTCACCGTTGGGGCACTTGGATACCTGCACCGTGGTGTCGTCATCCTTCGTGAGGGTGTCGTTTACGAGAGCCGCGCCGCACTTGCCGCACGTCATGTCTACGCTCATCCCACACTGATCACAGGTGTAGCTCGCCATTCGGGACTCTCCAGTTTTGGAAGGGACTGTCATATAGACCGAACACGCGGCCACAGTAACGCACTTGATTGCCGCGGTCACCTCCTCGCTCTCGTGATTGGCGACGGTGGAAACCACTTGTGTGTGGCCCACCGCCGAAACGATACTCCTCGCCATCATGCCGACGCTCTTGTGGATTCTCGGGCTCAGCCTCGGGATCTCTTTCCTCTGCTCGATCCTGGAAGCGGTCTTCCTCTCCATCACGCACTCGTACATCGCCGTGCTCAAGATGCGGGGAGAGTGGGCTGGTGCCTGGCTCGAGCAGGCGCACGAGAATGTCGACGAGCCCATTGCGGCGATTCTCACGCTGAACACGATCGCGCACACGGTCGGCGCAACGCTCGCCGGTGCGGCCGCGCAGGACCTCTTCGGCAACGCGTGGCTGACGGCGTTCTCCGCTGCGCTCACCCTCGTGATCCTCGTCTTCTCCGAGATCGTGCCCAAGACGCTCGGCGCGACGCACTGGAGGCGACTCGCGAAGCCCTCCGCACACGTCCTGCGGGCGATGGTCGTCGGCCTGAAGCCGATCCTCATCCCCCTGGGTTGGCTGTCGGGCTGGATCACCCCGAAAGAC
Organism: Gemmatimonadota bacterium; assembly: GCA_022560615.1. Taxonomy (NCBI): domain Bacteria; kingdom Pseudomonadati; phylum Gemmatimonadota; species Gemmatimonadota bacterium. Next base: position 4,487 of record JADFSR010000041.1, on the reverse strand, counting down.
GACCAGCCGACGGTCAGCCGTGACGAGATCGAAGTCCTCGCAGAGATCGGTAGACGCGAGGGCACGCTGGACGAAGACGAATGGAAAGTGATGAGCAGCGTCATCCGGCTGGACGAAGTGTCGGTCGGCGAGGTCATGACGCCGCGAACCGACATGAGTGCGGTGCCGCTCAAGTCCTCCGTCGCCGACGCTCAGCAGGTCATGCTCGACACGGGACACCTCCGGCTGCCGGTGTACGAGGAGAGCCTCGACCAGATTGTCGGCGTTCTCGTGGCACGGGATCTGTGGCGCGCGAACCAGGAGGGGGTGAGGTCCATCGTGGAGGTCATGCGCACCGTTCCGTTCGCTCCGGCCTCGAAGCCCGTAGAGGATCTGATCCCTGAGATGCGAGCCGAGCGGGTCAAGTTGGCCATCGTGGTCGATGAGTTCGGGGGAACCGCGGGCCTCGTCACCCTCGAGGATCTCATCGAGGAGATCATAGGTGAAATCCAGGACGAGCATGAGAGCGACGAGCCGGTCGCGTTCCAGAGCATGGCTGACAGCCAGCAGCGCGTGTGGGGAGGTGTCTCGCTCAGGGATGCGAGCCAGCATCTCGCCTTCGAGCCTACGGAGGATGAAGAGGAGGGTTTCGAGACCGTAGGTGGGTTCGTCTTCGGGCGTCTGAATCGAATTCCTGTTGTCGGCGATCAGGTCGATATCGAGAGCGGCAGCTTACGTGTCACCAAGATGAAGGGGCGCCGCATCGAATACCTGCTCTTCGTTCCTCGCCCTGGCAACGTGAACTAAATATCAGCCCATGGTAGGAGTACAGTGGGCCGCGCGCTGCTCAGGCGCTCGGTTCTTCCGCAAGGGGCTCAGGTGGCGGCGCGCTGGATGCCGCGGCCGACGCCGCCTCGAGTTTTCGCTCCATCTGCTCCTCGAACCAGAACGAGATTGCGAGCAACACGGCGCCACAGGTGATCGCCATGTCGGCCACGTTGAAGATCGGGAAGTCCCAGAAGCCGAGGTCGATCGGCCCGATGAAGTCGACGACGCCACGGTCCCAGCGTACGCGATCCCACAGATTCCCGATCGCACCGGAGACCACGAGCGAGATCGACCCGACTCGCAGGAAATCGCGGTTGGCCGCCTGCTTGAAGAGGACGCCGAGCAGCGCCAGCGCGATGATCGTGACAGGTACGAAGAACCATCGCGAGTCCTCGCCCAAGCGAACCCCGAACGCCGCACCCTTGTTGTAGGCGAGAGTGAGCGGCACGAGACCACCGAAGAGCTCGCTACTGCGAACGCCCAGCGCGTCCAACGCCCAGCGCTTGGTCATGAAGTCGAACACCATGATCACAGGGAACGTCAGACCGAAGATGGCGACTTTCGAACGCACGCGGATGGGACTCCTCGCTAGGGATGAATATGGCTGAGGCAGTGTACATGTGTGGCGATGGTTCGTTCCCGGCCGCGGGAGTGACGGCGACCCACGTCATGAACCAGGGGCCCTGCGATGCCGGGACCCGTGCCGTCGCAATGTTGCCATATGGCCACTGCAGATACGCCATCTGGTCGCCGCTCACATTCACTGACGGCCCGTCCTACGTTGCCTTCCTGGCTCGGAGGTGTGTGGATTGCCTCGGCGACTTGATGCCTAGCCGCGGCGGCTACCCTGCTCGCAGTCGCGATTCACGGGGCTTCCGTGCGGGTCACCGCCCAAACGGTCGAGGCCGAGATCGACGACCTCGTGGGGGTCTGGAGCGGCGGGCCGCGCGTGCGTCGGGGCAACGGACCGAATATGCCCTGGACGCCGGACAATTTCCCCGGGCTCAACGAGCGTAGGCGCGCTTCTCAGAGGTCTTCGACGAGGCGATTGCACCAGAGTACGACTGCGTTCCATCGGCGTCGCCGGCGCTCCAGTACGACCCGAATTTCACGGAAGTCGTGCAGTGGCCGGATCGGGTCATGTTCTGGTACGAGAAGGACGACCAGCTCCGTACCGTGTGTTGGACGGACGCGAGCCGACCCTGAACGACCACAGCATCCAGGGTTTCTCGGTAGATATGAAGGCGACGCGTAAGCGGAGGTGGGGCGCCGCAGCCGGCGCTCAGCACGGCACCGAGCGTGATGACGGCCAAGGCGCCTTCGCGAGTCACCTGCGAAAGATTTCGGACCTCGCCAGGCTCGAGGGAGACGGGAGTTGATGAGGAGCGGGACAAGGTAGGGCGCAGGCCGCTCCTGACACAGTGGGTCATCGGTCGACGAAGCGGCGGAGCCCGGAGCGCAGGAAAGGCCGAGCGAGGTATCCTGGCCACGCAAAGACACCGGCCGCGGTGGCTTCGCAACACGGACAGCGCGAGTGTGCTGGAACGCGTAACATATTGTTGTACACACGTTAGGGCATCATAGATAGGACGGGAGTCCGGCATTCTTGTGAGGGCGCGCTTCTTGCACATTTGGGCACGCGCGCAAGGTGGCACCGCGGAGCTCACCGGAGGACGTGGTTGGTGAAAAAGCCCGCAGATCTTGGTTCCTGAGCCCAGGAAAGGAGAGCACGAAGCCAAACCGGGGCCGGTTGTGGCCGGGCAGGTGTCTTCGGGATAGGTTGGCTCCGTCGCAGAGAGGAAGAGACCGGCTAGCAAGCCACGGAGGATCGGATGTATGTAGAGCGTGTCGATACGCGCCGGGGAGCTGACGAGCGTCGTGACACGGCCGATCGTCGAGACATGCAGCGTCGAGCCGATGACCGTCGGGACGAGGTTCGTCGCACCACCGTGATGGACGTGTCACTCGAGCGTCGTGAACTGTCGGACCGCCGGATAGACAGCCGGCGCGATGGGCCCGATCGGCGCAGCCTGGAAGAGCGCCGTGTCGGCGTTCGTCGTGCGGATGTCGAAAGACGGAAGTATGATCAGTACGAATGGATTCGGTCGCGCCAATAGGTCTGCGAAGAACCAGGGAAACCGAGAATGTCAGTCATGGTGGTCCGGAATCGCTCCGCGATCCGTCTCGCGCCCCACCCCCTCGATTGCCCGATCCGAGGCCCCTTGGTCCAGAAGAGCACTACGCCGCAGTTCGGCCTGCACGCGTCCTGGTACTGAACGGGAGCGGTCAGCGCGCGCGGGTACATCTCGACCGGGACCCGAAAGCGAAAAACCCGCGCCGGTGTCACCCCTGGACCCCTGGACATGGCCTCTGTCAGAGCCGAGGGTGGTGGCATGCCCGACACCCCTCGCTTCGACCCTCAGGTATTGACGCCCACTACCTGGCGCGCGCGCGCACGGGCCCACCTCGAGCGCGTGCGGCGGTGGACGGTCCCGCACAGGGAGCGACGCTCGCGCGGGGAGCGGCACCCGGTCTACGACTTCCTCTTTCAGTACTACACGTATTCGCCGGGCAAGCTCGAGGCCTGGCATCCGGGAGCCGGCGAAATCTTGGCCGACTCGCCCGAGGGTAGGGAGCGCTTCAGGCCACCACTGTACCGGGCAGACGACGGGCTGATCCGGCGCGACCTGAGCGTCCTGCGTGACAAGGACCTCGATAGGCAACGATCGGCGGTGAGTGTGCTGTTAGCCACTCAACGGCGGCGCGCGAACTTCGGATGCTACGGAGTTCACGAATGGGCGATGGTATACGGCGGCTACGACGTCCGCCACATCGAGATCGCCCGGCTCCGCCTATCCCAGAAGGAGGTGGACGACTTCGTTGAGGGCAGACCTGTTGTTTGCAGCCATTTCGACGCCTTTCGCTTCTTCGCGCCCCGAGCCAAGCCGTTGAACCGGGTGGAGCTCGAGTGGTCGACGCGTCACGAGGTGGAGCAACCGGGCTGCATTCACGCGAACATGGACCTCTATCGGTGGGCGTACGGGGCAATGCCCTGGATCGGGAGCGACCTCCTGTGGGAGAGCTTCGAGCTGGCGACGGAGCTACGCGTGCTCGACATGCAGGCCAGCCCGTACGACCTCAGAGACTTCGGCCTGGAGCCCGTCCGGGTCGAGACACACCAAGGGAGGATCGAGTACCGACTCCGCCAGCGGGAGCTCGGCGAACGCGCCCGAGTGCTACGCGCGAAGTTGATCGAGGCTCTGGAGCACATCCTCACGGTGTCCGTGTGATTCAGCAGCGCGGCGGTCCTCGGCGTCCTAACGTACGCTCGATTTCGCGCCGACTCACGTATCAGGCTATCATCGAGAGCACGACCTCACACAACGGCTGTTTCGCTGGGGGAGATACCATGTCATCGTCACGAGTCCTGATGTCCACGTTTTTGGCTTGCGGTGCCGCACTACTCGCCGGGTGCGCCAGCGAGTCCGGGACGCCGGCCGCGATGGCCATGGCGGCGGGCAACACGATCACCGGTGAGGGACTGCCGAACCCTAATCCGACCGTGCTGGCGAACTGGGGGGATCTCCCCGAAGGAAGGGAGTGGGGCTCGACCGCCGGGATCGACATCGACCCGATCGACGGCCATATCTGGGCGTACGAGCGGTGTGGGGCCAGCAGCT
>JADFSR010000040.1 GCA_022560615.1 Gemmatimonadota bacterium | reverse complement strand
TTATCTTACTGGCGGACGAGCCGACGGGTAACCTGGACTCGAAGAACGGGAACGCGGTCATGGAGCTGATGCTGGAGCTCCATGCCGAGGGAGCGACGATCTGCATGGTGACGCACGATCCGCGCTATGCACATATGGCCGACCGGTCCGTTCATCTGTTCGATGGCCAGATCGTCTCGGAAGACGACGCCCGCAAGGCTCAGGAGTTGGAGCAGGCCGGGTTCGACGTCGGGCACTGACATCGGCTTGGAGGCGTCGGGCCGGTAGGTCGGGGTCGATGGAAGCGATATGGCGGAACACACGGTTTGCGCTCCGCTCGATATGGCGCGCGCACGGCTTCACGGCGGTGGCGGTCGGCACGTTGGCGCTCGGTATCGGTGCCAACACGGCCATCTTCAGCGCTCGGCGCCGGTGGCGGAGACGTCCGGAGGCTCGTGGTCAGCGGCGGACTGTGGCTGACCGTGCCGGGAATCGGGCTCGGAATCGGCTGGGGCGCTGCTGCCGACGGGCGTGCTGGAGGCACTCCTGAACGAGGTGCAGGTGACCGATCCTGCGACCTTCACGGCTATGGTCATCGTGCTCACTGGAGTGGCGCTCTTCGCGAGTTGGATTCCGGCGCGTAGGGCAGGCGACACCGATCCGGTTTCGGCGCTGCGAGAGGAGTGACAGCCGTCCCGAAACTGGCCGGATGGTGCACCGTAGGGTCGCTAACGCCTCGGCGCAGCCCGCCCGCAACCGTCCGGCGGATCCGGTCACGCGTGCGGGGGTGGCGATGCCCCTAGTGGTGGTGGCGCTGAGAGCGGAAAAGGGGGCGCCGGGAATTGCCAGTGGTGGTAGCTTGTGCGCGTGAAGGACCTATGGGTTTGAGGAAAGGACACGGACAGGGCGGATGATCAAGCTCCGGAATATGGAGAAGTCGTTCAAGACGGGTGCGGGGGAGACCTTCGTACTTCGACGCATCAACAACGAGGTGCAAAAGGGCGAGTTCGTCACCATCATGGGCCCGTCGGGCGCAGGCAAGTCGACGCTGCTCTCCATCCTTGGAATGCTGGATGGGGATTGGCGGGGGGAGTACTACCTCTTCGGTGAGCCCGTACATGCGATGAAGCCTCGCGCGCGCATCGAGCTCAACAAGAAGTACATCGGCTTCGTCTTCCAGCAGTACCACCTGCTCGACGACCTCACCGTGTACGAGAACCTCGAAATCCCGCTCTCGTACCGGAACGTGAAGCGGAAGGAGCGCCAGGCGATCGTCGCGGACTCCCTGGATCGCTTTCAGATCGTCGGCAAGAAGGATCTGTATCCGAGTCAGCTCTCCGGTGGACAGCAACAGCTCGTGGCGGTTGCCCGCGCAATCATTGCGGAGCCTGCCATGATCCTCGCAGATGAGCCCACAGGGAGCCTGCATACGAGTCAAGGCCGCATGATCATGGAGCTGCTCAAGCAGTTGAACAGCGAGGGCACCACGATCATCCAGGTCACGCACAACGAGGAATACGCGAAGTACGGTGACCGGATCATCCAGCTCCGGGACGGCTGGATCGTCGACGAATAGGGCGCCACCGGCCTGACGACGGCGGGCGGGCGGGCGCTATCTTACCCCATGTCACGCATCCTCGTAGCGGACGATCAGCCGGACGTACTCGAGGCGCTTCGAATTCTTCTGAAGGCGGAGGGCTTCGAGACCGCGACCGTTGCGTCACCCGCCGAAGTCCGACGCGCCGTGGAGAAGGGGGACTTCGATCTCACCCTTATCGACTTGAACTACGCGCGGGACACGACTTCCGGGAAAGAAGGCCTCGACCTGCTCAGCACGCTGCGCGAGCTGGACCCCACGCTACCCGTGGTGGTCATGACCGCATGGGGCTCGGTGGCCGGCGCGGTAGAGGCGATGCAGCGTGGTGCGCGCGACTACATCGAAAAGCCGTGGGACAACGAGCGGCTTCTCACCACGATCCGCACGCACGTAGAGTTGGGTCGAGCCCTGCGGCGCAGTCAGCGACTGGAAGGCGAGAACCTGCGTCTGAAAGGCGACGGCGCCCCTGAGCTGATCGCTGAGTCGAAGGCCATGGAACACGTGCTAGAGGTGATCGAGCGCGTGGGCCCCTCCGAGGCGAACGTGCTCATTGTGGGCGAACACGGAACCGGCAAGGAGGTCGTCGCTCGATGGCTGCACGCGGTTTCGGGACGCGCCAAGAACACGCTCGTCGCGGTCAACGTCGGAGCATTCAGTGAAGGTGTCTTCGACAGTGAGCTGTTTGGTCATGTGAAGGGCGCCTTCACCGACGCCAAGGCCGACCGTGTGGGCTGCTTCGAGCTCGCCGATGGAGGGACGTTGTTCCTGGACGAGATCGCGAACGTGCCGCTTAGGCAGCAGGCCAAGCTGTTGCGTGTCGTGGAGTCGCGTGAGATCCAACGCGTGGGGTCCTCGAAAGTACGCAAGGTCGACGTTCGCGTGTTGACAGCGACAAACGCCAACCTTGGGGAAGCTGTCGCCAACGGCGACTTCCGCGAGGACCTGCTGTATCGCCTGAACACCGTGGAAATTCTGGTGCCGCCGCTGCGCGAACGACGCGAGGACATTCCGTTGCTCGCGAACCACTTCCTGGCCAAGCAGGTCGCCCGCTACGAGCGCCACATCGAAGGCTTCTCCCCGTCGGCGATGGACGCGCTGCTCGGCCATTCGTGGCCCGGCAACGTGAGAGAGCTGCAGCACGCGATGGAACGCGCGGTTCTCATGTCGCGGGGCTCGCGTATTGAAGCGGCCGACCTGGGCCTGCGTCGGCGCGAAGACGGCTCGGTGCTCATGGACGACCTGACGCTCGAGGAAGCGGAGCAACTTCTGGTCGAGAAGGCGCTCGACCGGTACCAGGGCAATGTGAGCAAGGCGGCAGAAGCGCTGGGGTTGAGCCGAAGCGCACTGTACCGCCGCCTGCAACGATTCGAGCAAGAGGGGGGCTAGCGTGTGCGCAGTGCTCGGGGGCCCCTGACGAGCTCCTGGTGGAGGCGCCTCGGACACGACAGACGCGTGTTTCTGCTCGCGATCTTCGCGGGTCTGCCGGGCGTCGCGGTCTCGATGGGCTTCCTTTGGTTCGGTGACTTCACGGCCAAGGTTCAGTGGACTGCTTCCGTCGCCATCCTGGGCACGTGGATCGGGCTCACGGTGGCCTTGCGGGAGCATGTGGTGCGGCCGCTCGGCACCTTGGCGAACATGCTCAAGGCGCTTCGCGAGGGCGACTTTTCGATCCGGGCTCGCGTGACGGATGGGTCCGACGCCTTGTCGCTGGCCTACATGGAGGTGAACGCGCTCGAGGAGATCCTTCGCGAGCAGCGCCTTGGGGCGGTGGAAGCCACGGAGACGCTGCGCAAGGTCCTCGAGGAGATCGCAGTCGCGGTTTTCGCGTTCGACCCCGAGCAGACGTTACGCATCGTGAATCGGACGGGCGAGCGGCTTCTGGGCCAGCCAGCCGACCGGCTCATCGGCAAGAGCGCTGCCGAGCTGCGGCTGACAGACGCCCTCGGGGGCGTCGCGCCCCGAACTATGGAAGTCTCGTTCCCGGGCGGGGCGGGCCGATGGGAGTTGCGGCGCAGCGTGGTCCGGCAGGAGGGGTATCCGCTGAAACTGATCGTGCTCTCAGACCTGAGTCGAGCGCTGCGAGAGGAGGAGCGTCAGGCCTGGAAGCGCATCATCCGCGTGCTCTCTCACGAGATCAACAACTCGCTGGCGCCTATCAAGTCGATCTCGGGGAGCCTCCAGACCATGTTGGGGCGGAGTAGCCTTCCCGAGGAGATCGGCGCCGACGTGCGGCGCGGGCTCGAAGTCATCTCATCACGAGCCGAGGCTCTCGGTCGCTTCATGGCCTCGTACGCCAAGCTCGCCCGTCTTCCGCAGCCGAAGCTCGTTCCCACGCGGGTCGCAGCACTCGTGCAAAGCGTCGCGGACCTGGAGACCCGTGTGAGCGTTGATGTGGTGGGGGGTGAGGATGTATCGCTGCAGGCTGATCCCGATCAACTGGAACAGGCACTCATCAACGTGCTCAAGAACGCGGTCGAGGCGACGCTGGAGGCGGAGGGCAAGCTGGTCACGATCCGGTGGCTGACGCGGTCGGGGAATCTCCACATCATCATTGAGGACGACGGCCCGGGCCTCGGAGATACGGGCAACCTCTTCGTGCCGTTCTTCACCACCAAACAGGGCGGATCCGGTATCGGTCTCGTGCTCTCACGCCAGATTGCGGAGGGCCACGGAGGGACGCTCGATCTCGAGAACCGCGCCGACGGTCGGGGGGCTCGAGCGCGCCTCACTCTCCCCCTGGACCCGACGAGATAGACGACCGCGTCGGCGGCTCGCAGGGAGGCGCAACCGTTCGCACCAGCGCTGTGTCCCATGGTTTGGAAGAGATAGCAACGGCGATCAGCAAGCCTTTCGAGCCCTCTACGATGCGAACGTGGACAGGATATACCGCCTTGCTTACCGAATGGCTGGAGAAGAGGACCCGGCGAAGGACTTCGCGCAGGAAGCGTTTCTGCGGGCCTACCAGCGACTCGACCAGTCCCGTGGCGACGCGGCGTTCTCCACGTGGCCAGCCACGTCGAGGCTCGACCAGAGATGCCGGCCCCGGCCATGCCGGAATTCCAGGAAGATCCCGCCAGTGAAGCGTATCGGGCGGCCCGAGAGGCATTCAGCCGCCGGCGCTATTCTGACGCGGCCGAGCGCTTTGAGCGAATGAGGGTTCGGTATGCGTGGAGAGCGACGACGAGGAGCTGCAGGAGCGCGCGATCTTCGCGATCTCACAGCGAGCGGGCGACGCGCGCGCGGCCGAGATCCTCCAGTGGCGGAGTTCCTCCTGAGCCTGATCAGGGGGACGGATATGATCCGGTTGTGATTCGCTTTTTCGAGGACGTTCTGCTCGGGCGCGTTCGGTAGCGGAGCTCTCGCCGACTTGAGCGGGGCGACCGAGTCGGCCGGCGAATGAGCCCAACAATGGTAAACATCTGTTTTTTCTACGTGGCGTTAGCGGTTGTGGGGCGCTATCTTGCATCGGTATTATGTAAGGCTCTCTCAATAATTGGTCCCACGTGCCCTGGATAGACCGCGTTGCAGCAACGGCCCATCAAGATCCTGCTTGTCGAGTCCGACCGGGAGTATCTGGATGATCTCCGCGACCGACTTTCGGCCGTGCGTCAGGGAGAACTCGATATCGAGTGGGCCGGAGAGCTCAGCGAAGCCCTCGCCCGACTGACTCAGGGCGGAATCGACGTGATTCTGCTCGATCTGGACCTTCCCGACAGCACCGGCATGGTGACGTTCGAGCGCGCATACGCGTTCGCTCCGGATGTGCCGATCATCGTGCTGACCGATGAGGCCGACGAGGAAGTCGCGAACGCGACCGTCCAGGGCGGTGCGCAGGACTACATGGTCAAGGACGAGGTGCAGGCGTCCGTGCTCGCGCGCTCCGTGCGACACGCCATTGAACGGCACCGGCTCCTCTCCGCTCTGCGCAGCCTGTCGCTGATCGACGACTTGACGGGGCTGTACAATCGCCGCGGCTTCTCAGATCTAGGTGAGCAGTATCTGAAGTTGGCGAAACGCTCCGGCCGGGGCGTGACGATGGTTTACCTGGATCTCGACCGATTCAAGACGATCAACGATTCGCTGGGTCACCATGTTGGCGATCGAGCACTTCTCAAAGTGGCGGATATTCTCAAGGCCACCTTTCGACGCTCGGATATCATCGCACGGCTGGGTGGGGATGAGTTCGGAGTGCTCGCGCTGGAGGCGTCCCGCGAGAGTTCTGAGCTGTTGATCCAACGTCTGCGAGGGAGTGTGACGGAGTTCAACCAGACAAGTCCCGAGCCGTACCAGCTCTCCGTCAGCATCGGGATGGCGCGTCACGAAGAGGACATGCACATCCGCCTCGACGACCTCATCACCGAGGCCGACAACGCGATGTACAAGGAAAAGCACGTCAAGCGTAGCGCCGCGCTGAGAGGGTCATGAGCGAGGTCGCCGAGGATACCGGGCAGGGGACGGATCGCGGGGGCGCCGTCCACTGGCTCGTTCGGATCGCCGAGCGCGCGGGGTTGGGCGACCGTCACCGTCCCGTAATTCCCGCTGGGAGGAAGGCTCAAGACGCCTGGAAAGACGTCACCAAGGCGTACGAGTTGTCAGACGGCAAGCTCTCCAAGCTCGTTGCCGAATACTTCCGGCTGGACGTGGCGGATTTCGAGAAGGCGGATCCGAACGCGCCACTGCTCATCCCCGAGACGATGGCGCGGAAGCACCACATCTTTCCGCTCCTTGAGGACGACCGGCACTTCGTGGTCGCCACCTGTGACCCGACGGACGTGGACGCCGAGCGCGCCCTGGGCTTCAGCACCGGGCGCACCCCGCTGTTCGAAGTCACGTCGCCGGGCGCCGTGCAGGAGGCACTCGACAGCCGCTACTCTCCCGAGAAGGCGATCGAGACTCTTCTTGACGGTTTCGACGACATCGCCATTGACGCAGTCAAGCTCGTAGAAGAGATAACCGAACCGGAGTCGGTCTCGGGGACGGACGTGGCCGCGACTCCAGTCATCAAACTCACGAACATGATCATCCGGGACGGCATCAATGCTGGCGCTTCCGACATCCACATCGAGCCGGGGCGCAAGCTCGGGGCGGTCCGCTATCGCGTCGACGGTGTACTCAGGAAGCACATGGACCTACCGATGTCGGCGCTGAACCGGATCGTTTCGCGAATCAAGGTCCTTTCGCGGCTGGACATCGCAGATCGATTGAGGCCGCAGGACGGCAAGACACGCGTACAGGTAAGGAACCGCGACTACGACCTGCGTGTTTCGACGATTCCGGCCGCTGGCGCGGAAAAGTGCGTCATTCGCATACTCGACTCAGGCGCCACGCTGACGCTCGACGACCTGGACATCCCGCAGCTGGAGCTCGAGCGACTGCGCGGTCTGCTCCAGCATCGAGACGGTGTCGTCATCATCACGGGGCCCACCGGCTCGGGCAAGACCACCACGCTTTACGGGGCTCTGCGCGAGCTTGCCGACGGCAAGGTGAACATCATGACGGTCGAGGATCCGATCGAGTATGAGTTGCCCGGCATCACGCAGACCCAGGTGGAGACGAAGCAGGGCATGACGTTCGCCGGCGCGTTGCGAGCGATGCTGCGCCAGGACCCGGACGTCATCCTAGTCGGAGAGATCCGCGACAAGGAGACCGCGGTGACGGCGGCGCAGGCGGCGATGACCGGCCACCTCGTACTCGCGACCGTACACGCCAACGACGCGGTCAGCGCGGTGTCTCGCTTGGCGGATCTGGGCCTACAGTTCGGTACGATTGCGCAGACTCTGCGCGGAGCGATCGCACAGCGGCTGTTGCGGCGCGTGTGCGCGACGTGCGCCGAGCCGGTTCGAGGCCAGCTCACGCTGGACGAGCAGCGTCTCACGGATCGCCACGGCATGGAGCCGGTAGTGCGAGCGGTTGGGTGTCCCGAGTGTGGCTTTACAGGATATCGGGGCCGCGTGCCGGTGAATGAAGTCCTCGTCGTGGGTCCGCGAATGCAACAGGCCATTGAGCAACGCAAGGGTTGGGCGACGATGTCCCGCATCGCGGAACAGGGCGGAATGCGCAATCTGCACACGGTCGGCCTGGAGTGGGTGCAACAGGGGCGTACGACACTCGTGGAGGTGGAGCGTGTTCTTGGCCAGACGCTCGACCAAGAATCGCAGGAGAAGGCAAAGGGTCCACCGCGTATCTTGCTGGTGGACGACGATGAAGACGCGCGCATGCTGATGCGGACGTTGCTGGAGCGCGACGGATACGAGGTCTCTGAGGTAGTGGACGGCCGCAAGGCACTCGAACTACTCGAGGACCAAGACTTCAACCTCTTGATCCTCGACCTCGCAATGCCCGGCCTCGATGGTCGCGAGGTTCTGCATCAGCTGCGTGGATCGGTAGATACGGCAGCGCTGCCGGTCCTGATCCGAACCGGCACCGGCAGCGATCGGATCGAGGCTGAGCTACTTGAGGCGGGTGCGGACGACTACATGGAGAAGTCAGTCGATGCGGACCGCTTCATGGCCCGGGTGCACGCGGTGCTCCGGCGGGCGATGTAGCCCCCGGTCTGGGTCCCGACCAGAGCCGATCCAGCTGTCCTCACGGATCGAGCGGTGCCAGTGGCAGCACCAGGACGAGGGAGAGCGACCAGGGACTCGCGTCATCCAGAAAGCGCTCGTCCCCGATCACGTCGCCCGCCTTCGGCAAACCCGTGGCGAGGTAGTCGATAGACAGCTCCACTTCGGCATTCCGTAGCCAGTTACCCTCGGGAAGCCAATTGAAGAGGTGGAGCGCGGTATCCCACTCCAAGTCAAGTTTGTGCGTGTAAACGCTGGCGGCGTCCGGTGTTTCACCCGGACTGAACTTGTCGACGATGTCGAAGTGGGACGACAGCCAACCTCCCGTCTGATCGGAATCAAACAGAACCAGGTTAAGCTCGATTTCGATCTCTACCGCGTTGTCGCGAATGTCGTCCCGGCCCAACTCCGCCGCCGTGGCGCCCGTAAACGGGTGCTCGGAGGTACTCGCGAAGGGGACGAAGATCGCCTCGAACGTCAGCCCTACTCGCGGGATCTCCGTGGGCACGTCCAGCGCGAAGATCAGCTCGAAGACCGTCTCTCGCTTCGTCTCCTCGACAACCCCAGCGATCTCAACTCGCGCCCGGTTCCCGAGATTATCGAAGGTGAGGGTAGGCTCGATCTTCAACTCCGGCATGCACAGGATCGCGCACGCCTCGCCTTCCTGAGCTTCGCCGGGCGCCGCCACCAACAGACCGGCCGCGGCGAGCGCGATGAGCCCATAGGTCTTCACTGCTACGCTACCCTCCCATCGCCACGTTTTCGACAGATCGTCCATCATCTAAACGGTAACTCGTCAACGATGTGACACGTCCCGCAGGAGCCCGTGTAGGGAATGGGCATCGCCCTGCCCGGCGGTACCCCCAGACCCCAATGTTTGTCTTCAGAGGCACATCAAATACATGGGAGTTTATGGGGCCTTCCCAGTAGGCGTTGTTCTCTTCGTCGGCCGCATCGGCCAACGCCGAGCACGGCCCCCGGTATGAGGAAGCCGAGCATCAAAGTGGCGTCCAGGAGCCGTCCCCCGGCTCGCCCGCGCGCGAACGCCCACGCGCCCGTCAAGCCGAGTGCCGTGATCGCGGTGGCCGCCAGGGCGGCGGCGCGCATGCTGTTCCAAAGGCTCGAGCGGATCCATACGGGCATTTCGGCGAGCCCGGCCGGCCCCGCACGGATCGCCAGAGCGAGCACCGGCGCCAACGACAGCATTGTGATCGAGGCGCACGCCAGGGTGAGGGGCACCTTCCACCGTCCAAGGCGAAACGGTGTTCTCTTGCGGCGCCGCAGCCCGAGCACCGCAAACGTCCTCGCGCCCACGAGCCTCCGCTCGAGCGCGAGCAGCCCGAGCGTCACGGCCAGGAGCGGCAGCGTGAGAGCCACCGCCTCGCCGGGCGCGTAGTCGATCCCGCCCAGCCGAGCGAAGACGCTTGCCGGGTACGTCCGCACACGCAGAAACATGGGCACGCCCAGCTCGGACAGAGCGAGAGCGAAGACCAGCAGCTGGCCGAGCGCCACAGCGGGCCACGCCGTGGGGAGCAGGATCCGTACGATGACGCGAAGCGGCCCGGCAACGACCCTCCCGGCGTCTTCCAAGGACGGATCTACGTTCTGGAGCGCGAGCGCTGTCAAGCTCGTCATGATGGGGGCGAACGTCAGCCCGAGCACGGCAACGACTCCCACGGGCCCGAAAAACAGGCGAGCCGTGAACGGGGTGCCCAGGTAGCCGTTTGCACCGACGATGTGGAACCAGCCGAGCGCCACGAGGAACGGCGGCACGAAGATCGGGAAAGCATGCACAGCGAGCAGCCAGCCACGTCCACCCACGTCGGTGCGGCCTAGCAGGACACCGAGCGGCACGCCGAGAACGCTCGCAAAGATGGTCACCGCGGTGGCGAGCGCGACCGAGCCGGCGAGTAGCCGCCATACGTCGGGCGCCAGCAGGACCGTGGTGACTCCGGTCATCGCCTCCTCACCTGACGTTAGCTCCACGGCCAGAGTGGCGAGTGGGATGAGGACGGCGAAGGCGAGGATGACGCTCGGCGCCCACAGAAGAAGTGATTCTTGAGTGGGCGAACGAACCTTCATCGGGTGCGACGGCTTGGCAGTCGATTGGCGCGGGCACCCCGGAGCGAACATGGTCGCTGGGCGCGCTGCCGTGTCCGCCTTATCAGCGCAGGCCTACCCACTCGCGCAGCCACGGCTGGATCCGTTCCATCTCCCGCGCGACGAGTTGGTAGTCCACAGCCATGGGCCGGAGCTGGTCGAGTCCGGGTAGAGATGTTGCGCCGGTATCCGTCGGGCCCAGAGGCATGTGCCCGCCCGCCTCGATCAGTGCCTCCTCCGTCCTTGCGGTGAGCAGGTGATCGATCAGCCGCCGTGCGGCCTCCGGATGACGCGCTCCACGGAGCATCACGACCACGGTCGGCATCACCAACGTCCCCAGATCGTCCCTGTCCGGGTACACGATTGCGACGGGCGCCCCTTCTTGCACGGCACTGTAGGCGTCGTCCGTGTCCGTGAGCCCGAACGCGACCTCGCCCGAGACGACGAGCCGCTTCACTTCACCGTTCGAGCTCGCGATCCGGACATCGTTACTCATGAGCGCGTCGAAAAACGTCTTCGCGGTCTCCTCGCCCCACACGGTGAACAGCGCTGCTGCGTGCATCGTAGTCGTGCCGAATAGGGGGTTCGCGATGGTCGTCCGCCCCCGCCAGCGGGGGTTCGCGAGGTCTCGGATCGAGACCGGACGCTCGGCTTCGTCGACGAGGTCGGTGTTGACGAGCAGCACACGCGCGCGCGCCGCGAAGCCGGTCCACATACCGTCCTCCGACCGAAATTCCGGCGGGATCCGGTCCGCGTTCGGCGACCGGTACGGCTCGACCAGGCCGCGGTTGATCAGGATGAAGGCTCGTGCTGGATCGCCGGACCAGAACACGTCCGCCTGCGGCGCCTGCGCTAAACAGCCATGATGCGGTTGAGCACTCCGGTGCTCTTCGTCTCCTCCGTGTCGAAGACGGCACGCACGCGGATGCCGCTCTCTTCCTCGAAGGATCGGAAGATCGGCTCGGAGAAGACTTGATCGACTGAGGTGTACGGCACCACTTCGAGTGCCGCATCCCCACAGCTGGCGCCGGAGGCGAGCGCCAGCGCGAGTGCGGTCAACTTCCGCGCAATCATCGGGAAAACGCGGGCAGGCACAATGAAATCCAGCTTGGGAGTGTAACTTTCGACCGCATCCGGTCGCTCAGGAGACCATCGCGTGAAACTGAAATCTGTCAATCTCCTCCTAGCGCTGCTACTGCTCAGGGTGGTGGCGCCTGACTCGCTCGGCGCGCAGGCGCGAGCATCCACCTACGACAACATATGGCAGCTCGCCGAATGGTACGCCAACGAGGAAAACCCCGTGATTCAGCGGGTGCTTTTTAGCGGGCGGTTCCAATACGAGTACGCGGCTGTCCATGACAGTGACTTCACGTACGACGAATGGAACGTCCGACGTATGCGGCTCGGGGTAAAAGCGGAGCTGTTCCACCAGTTCACGTTGCATGTCGAAGCAGGGTTCAACCCGCAGGAGACCGACCCGTTCTACGTGAGATTGACAGATTCCAATTTGGAGTGGAGCCGAAGTTCACTGCTTGCGGTGACGGTCGGCAAACAAGGCGTGCCGTTTACGATGGACGGCTCGACGTCATCCAAGGAACTTCTGACGATCGACCGCGGCAACTTGGCCAACAACATGTGGTTTCCGCAGGAGTATCTGCCGGGCGTCAGCGTCTCTGGAGAAGTCTCGAACTGGGTCTATCATCTGGGAGCGTATTCGGCGGGTGAACGGAACCGCGAGTTCGGCCGATTCAACGGCGGCGTGGTCACGGTCGCCGTGCTTGGATACGATGCCGCGGAGGCCATGGGAGTGGACGAAGCACTCCTGAGAGGCAACTACGTGTACCAGAACCCAGACCCGGACAACACCTTTACGCGGCGGCTGCAGCACGTGACCTCGGTGAACTTCAAGTTCGAAGACGGCCGGTGGGGTGTGCGGGCCGATGTCTCCGCAGCCTCGGGCTACCAGGGCCAGAGCGACCTGTGGGGCACGATGATCATGCCCTTCCTCAACGTCACCGCTGAGTTGCAGCTCGTAGGCCGCCACACGTACCTCAGTAGCGAGAACCCCAATGGAGTGCGGCTGGCCCGATACGAGAACAAAATGACCAGCGGACAAGGCGATCGCTATAACGAGCTGTACCTCGGTGTCAACTACTATTTCTACGGGCACAAGCTCAAGCTGCAAGGCGGCGTACAGTTTGGTGATATGAACGACAGTGCAAACGACGGCGGGAACTACTCGGGCGTTGCGGCAACGACGGGCCTCCGCGTGAGCTGGTAGCTTCCTCTACTTCTGACATCTGAAACCCGGATCAAGGCTACCCGGCGGGGCCGGCATGCAGGGGGGCTCGGCCCCCGGTTTTCCGATTGACACACCTGGGGGGCGCCGACAGCTTTACGGGCTGTCGTAACGCGGTCGGAGGACCGACCGCCAAGGCCCCCCCGGGGGGCCATTTTTTCGTTGAACCACGGTAGTCCATGTTCAAGACGCTCCGCGGCCGGTTGATCACGATCTTCATCGTGACCCTCATCTCCGGCTGGCAACTGTATGACAAACAGCTCAAGCTCGGCCTGGATCTGCAGGGCGGCATGCACATCCTTCTCGAGGTCGATGACCCCGAGGGCACGATGACGCCCGAGGCGAAGGCCGACATGATGGACCGCGTCGTGCGCACCATCCGCTCGCGCATCGACGAGTTCGGCGTCAACGAGCCTCTGATCCAGAAGGTGGGCAACGACCGGGTCATCGTCGAGCTTGCGGGGCTCCAGGGCGATGAGGATCGGGCGAAAGAAATCGTCCAGCGGAACGCCTACCTCGAGTTCAAACTCGTGTTGCCCAGGACCGACATGAACAATGCGCTCTCGCGCATCGATCGCTCGATCGTGGTCACACTCGGAATCGACTCGATCCGGGCGATGGGGCGGGACATCGCCGGGAACGATCAACAGGCGCTCCAGGATCTCCTCTTCGGGCTTAGGGACAGTGCGAGCACTAGCGCGGGAGCGGACAGCACACAGGCGGAGCCGGGGGACGACGAAGGCAGCCCGGACAATCTGCGTCCGTTCTCGTCCCTGCTGAACATTGGCGACATCCTGGGTACCTATCTGGTGGCGATCGAGGACGTTCCTATCGCCGAGTACTTCCTATCGCTCGCCGAAGTCCAGCGGGCTTTCCCGCGCGACCAGGTGATGCAGTGGGGGGAGGGCGTAGAGGCCAGGGGCGCGCGCAACTACAAGTACCTCTACGTGCTCGAGGAGGACCCCTTCCTGACCGGTGACATGCTCGAGAACGCCACCGCCGGTCGCGATCCGCAGTTCAACCAGTCGCAGGTGCAGTTCGAGCTTTCGCGCGCTGGCGGCCGCCGCTTCTCGACGTTCACGGGCCAGCACGTCGGAGACTATCTCGCGATTGTGCTCGACGATGAGGTCATGAGCGCGCCGATCATCCGGTCTCAGATCGGAGCCCGTGGGCAGATCGAGATGGGTAGTGGGACGCGGCTCGAGGAAGCGGCCGACCTTGCGCTCGTGCTCCGGGCCGGTGCGCTACCCGCGAGGATCCATATCATCGAGGAGCGCACGGTCGGTCCATCGCTCGGGCAGGATTCGATCGACAAGGGCAAGTTCGCCGGCATGATCGGGATGGTCCTGGTCATTCTCGTGATGGTCGCGTACTACCGCGCGGCGGGCGTGCTCGCGGTCGCCGCGCTCGGGGTCTACTCGATCCTGGTCTTGGGCGGGCTCGCCGGAATGGGAGCCACGCTGACCGTCCCGGGAATCGCAGGACTCATTCTGTCGGTCGGCATGGCGGTGGACGCCAACGTTCTGATCTTCGAACGGATTCGAGAAGAGCTGGACCATGGCCGGGCACCGCGCACGGCGGTCGACGATGGCTTCGGTCATGCGCTCTCCGCGATCGTCGACGCGAACATTACGACGCTTATCACGGCGTTGATTCTCTTCCAGTTCGGTTCCGGCCCAGTACGGGGCTTCGCCGTGACGCTATCGATCGGAATCATCGCTTCGTTCTTCTCCGCCCTCTTCGTGACCCGTTCGTTCTTCCTGCTCTACCTGAGCGGTAAGAAGACGGCGGATCCCATCAGCATCTGATCGAGATATGAGACTCTTCAAGGACGCCAGGTACCAGTTCATCGAGGCGCGCAAGAAGGCGTATATCCTCTCCGCCACTGTGCTTCTCGCGGGTGTCGTGGCGATGATGATCAACTTCGCCAGGATAGGGAGCTGGCAGGTCTACGGCGTCGACTTCACGGGTGGCTCGCTCATCCAGGTGCGCTTCGACACCCCGATAGACGTGGGGGATCTGCGCGACGCACTGGGCGGGGCGCAGGCACCGCCGATCACTCGCTTCGGCGAGGAGAACGAGTTCGTGATCCGCGCGCCGATCGCCGAGGATGCCTCGATCACCGAGGTTTCCGACCGGATCGAAAACGATCTCGCGGCGGCTTTCGGCTCCCCAAGCTTCGAGGTGGTGCGTGCCGAAGCCGTCGGTGCCGAGGTGGGAGCTGAGCTCCAGCTGCAAGCGCTTTACGCGATCCTCTTCTCCTTCTTGCTCACGCTGATGTACCTGGCGATCCGCTTCGAGCTTCGCTTCGGTCTCGCCGCCGTAATCGCGACACTGCACGACATCCTGATCACGCTCGGATTCCTGGCGGCGTTCCAGGTCGAGATCGCGCTTCCGACGGTTGCGGCGATCTTGACGATTCTCGGGTACTCGCTGAACGACACCATCGTCGTGTTCGACCGCATCCGCGAGAACATGCACAAGAAGGGCGCTCGCAAGCGTGATCAGCTCGAATTGGTGAACGAGTCGATCAACGAGACGCTGCCGCGCACCATTCTTACCTCTGGCACCACGCTCTCGGTTCTCTTGGCGCTACTCCTTCTGGGTGGGGCCGTGATCCGTGACTTCACCTTCGTCTTGATTCTCGGGGTCATCATCGGCACCTATTCGTCGATCTTCGTGGCGTCGCCAGCCCTCATCGAGATCCAGAAGAGATGGGGCCTCGGAAAGAGCGGCGAGAAGAAGAGGCCCCAACCGGCAACCGTCTAGAAGGCGGCTAAAGGAGGCCGGTTATCGAGCTCTTCGACAGCCACTGTCATCTTACCGACGCCGCCTTCCGGGACGACCGGGAGGCGGTGTTGCATAGGGCCACCGAAGCGGGGGTAAGCCGGTGGGTCACCATCGCCTCCGACGTCGATGACACCGAGCAGGCGCTCGAGCTCGTCCGTGGCCGCGCCGGCGCATGGTGCACGGCGGGCGTGCATCCCCACGAAGCCGGCGATGCGGCAAGCGATGCGATGGAACGCGTGCGAGCATTGGCGACCACCAACCCAGAGGTGGTCGCGATCGGTGAGACGGGGCTCGACTTCTACTACGACAACGCCCCGCGGGACGTGCAGCGGCGGCTCTTCGAGCAGCACCTCGAGCTGGCAGGTGAGTTGAGGCTCCCCGTCATCGTGCACGCTAGGGAGGCCGACGAAGAGATCGCGGCTGCGCTGCGTGGCATGGCGGAGGGCACTGCGGGCGTGCTCCACTGTTTCACCGGTGGCCCGTTCGCCTTCGCGGAGGCGACGAGGGCCGGTTGGTATGTCTCGTTCTCCGGCATTGCCTCGTTCAAGAACTTTGGCGCGGCCGATCTCCTTCGGGAGGTGCCGGCGGACCGGCTGCTGATCGAAACCGACTCGCCGTATCTCGCGCCGGTACCTCGGCGAGGGAAGCGGAACGAACCCTCCTACGTCGCGTACGTGGCTGCCGCGGTCGCCAACCGTATCGAACGAGACGTCGAAGAGGTGGCACGTCAGACCACGGAAAACGCGTGCAGGTTCTACGGTGTCGACTGAGGCCTCGATTCTTTCGGCTGCTAGATTCCCCCATGGCTAGGCGCATCCAGGTACTTCCGGACGTCGTGGCGAACCAGATCGCCGCGGGTGAGGTCGTGGAACGCCCCGCGTCTGTGGTGAAGGAGCTCGTCGAGAACGCGCTCGACGCTCGGGCGCGCCGGGTCGAGATCGCGATCGAACGCGGCGGTAAGCGCCGCATCCGGGTCAGCGACGACGGCATCGGCATGGGGCGGGAAGACGCGTTGCTCTGCCTGGACCGCTACGCGACGAGCAAGATCGCCGTGGCGGAAGACCTCCGAGGAATCCGCACCTTCGGCTTCCGTGGCGAAGCGCTGCCTTCGATCGCAGCAGTATCGCGGCTGACGCTGGACACCCGCGACGCCGACGAGGATGTCGGAACGCGGGTGTTGGTCGACGGTGGCCAAATCAGCGCGGTCGAGGATCTTCCCCGCCGCCGCGGTACGACGGTCGAGGTTAGGAACCTGTTCTACAACGCGCCCGCGCGGGCCAAGTTCTTGAAGTCGGTGAGCGCGGAGAGCCGCGTGATCAGCGAAGCCACGACCGGGCTTGCGCTCGCCAACCCCAAGGTCGCCTTCCTGCTGACCTCCGACGATCGCACGCTGCTCGATCTACCAGCGGTGGATGACGCGGCCGCGCGAGTTGGGCAGGTGTGGGGCGCCGATCAGAGCAGCACTCTGATTCTTGCTTCGAACAGCGAGAACGGGTTCGACTTGAAGGGGCTCGTGCAGCGTCCAGATGCCGCGAAGCCCGGTGTGCGGCGGAGCTATCTCTTCGTGAACGGACGGCCGTTCCGTGCGCCGCGGCTCGTAAAGGCTGCCGAACGCGGCTATCGCACTACCATCCCGGAGGGAGCGCGTCCGTGGATGTTCTTCTATCTGCAGGTTCCGAAGGGACACGTGGACGTCAACGTGCACCCCGCGAAGGCAGAAGTGCGCTTCAAGGAGTGGTCGCGGATCGAGACTCTGGTCGAAGACGCGGTGCGTGGTGCACTGGAGCGAGAGGAAAGCTCCGCGACGTTCGACACGCAGCTCGCGCCGCCGCCTCTGGTGGTCCGCGAAGGTAGCGAGGGCCCCCTCGCCCCCACCTCGGACGCGCAGATGGCGCTCTTCATGGCCGGTGCCGATGTGTCGGGCGAGACGGATCCGGACGGAGCCAGCGCAGCACCGGAGCTCGAACCCGGTGCCGCTCGGCCCCGTCTGTGGCAAGCGCTCCACACATACATCCTCGCTGAGACGCGCGACGGCATCCTCATCGTGGACCAGCACTCCGCGCACGAGCGAGTGCTCTTCCAGCGCCTCATGGAGAGCTTCGAACGGGGAGGGGAGGAAGGACAGCGCTTGCTCTTCCCGCTCACGATCCGACTCACCCAGGCCGAAATCGAGCAGGTCGTCGACCTCAAGGGTCTGCTCGAGCGCGTCGGCTTCGAGGTCGAGCCCTTCGGAGGAGATACCGTGATCGTGCACGCGGTGCCCAACCCGCACCGTTACTTCGACGCGGAACGCGCGTTCCGGGAGATGGTCGAGGAGTTGACCCACGGGTCCGAGCTCGTGCGCTCCGCCAAGAACCAGCACGAACGCATCGCGATGACCTTCGCGTGCAAGGGCGCGATCAAGGCAGGGCAGAAGCTCTCCGGGGCGGAGATGCAGGAACTGTTCGACGAGCTCTTCGCCACAGACCTACCTCACCACGATGTGCATGGCCGCCCGACCGTCGTGAGGCTTTCCCGGGGAGAGCTCGCGAGGAAGTTCGGACGGACGTGAACGCATCCGACGGCGCCACCTCTTTCCTCGCGGTCACGGGCCCCACCGCCTCCGGGAAGACCGACCTCTCGCTCGCGCTCGCCGAGCACCTCGACATCGAGATCATCTCGATGGACTCGCGCCAGGTGTATACCGGCATGGACATCGGGACCGACAAGGTGCTCGCAGAGCATAGGAAGCGAGTTCCGCATCACGGTCTCGACCTGGTCCAGCCGGACGGACGATACTCGGCGGGTCAGTTCGCCCGGGACGTGCGCCGTTGGGTAGACGAGATCTCGGGGAGGGGACGAATCCCGGTCATCGTCGGCGGGACGGGCTTCTTCTTGAAGGCAGTCATGGAACCCATCTTCGCGGAGCCTCCAATGGAGACGGCGCGCGTCGAAGCGATCCGCAACTACCTGAAAGGACAGCAGCCTGCGTTGCTCGCCCGATGGGTGGAGCGGCTCGATCCGGACAGGGCGCCTCTCGCGATCGAAGGAGGTCCCCAGCGAATGAGCCGCACGCTCGAGGTCGCCCTGCTCACTGGGGTGCCGCTGTCACGCTGGCATCGTGAGGCGCCTGCACAGGCCGAGGGGATCGCCGGAACGGTCGTACTGCTCGAGCTCCCGCGCGAGGAGATGGATCGCCGCATCGACGACCGTGTGAGCCGCATGGTGGAACGGGGACTTCTGGAAGAGGTACGGGGCTTGCTGGACGCCGGGTATGACGGGGACGCACCCGGGATGACGGGGACAGGATATCGGGAAGCGATCCGACACCTGGAGGGCGAGATCACGCTCGAGGAGGCCATGGAAGAGATTCGTGCGAACACGCGTCGGTACGCCCGGCGCCAGATCACGTGGTTCCGAAATCAGTTGCCGGCCTCGGTGCTCCGCATCGACGCCACCGCGCCGATCGAGGATCAGGTGCGCATGACGCTGGAGGCGTGGAGTGCGGACGGCGTCGCCCCCTCGGGCGGACGTTGTGGGGTGGCCTCATGAGGATCGGCATCACCTGCTATCCGACGTACGGTGGCTCCGGAGCGGTCGCGACCGAGCTAGGCCTTGCGCTCGCTCAGCGCGGGCACGAGGTACACTTCGTCTCCTACGCCCAGCCGTTCCGGCTGGAACACTTCCGTGAGCGGGTCTTCTTCCACGAGGTCGAAATGGAGGACTACCCGCTCTTCGAGCATCCCCCGTACTCGCTCGCGCTCGCGGTCGCGTTGCACGACACCGCGCGCAAGCACGAGTTGGACCTGGTGCACGTACACTACGCCATCCCGCATGCCACGTCGGCATGGATCGCGCACGAGATGCTGGGTGAAGAGAGCGACCTGAAGATCGTCACGACGCTGCACGGCACGGACATCACACTGGTGGGGCTTCACCCGTCGTTCCACGCCATCACACGCTTCTCAATACTGAGGTCGCACGGACTGACCGCCGTATCGGAGTTCTTGAAGCGTGAGACTGTTCGGGACTTCACGGTTCCGGAAGAACGGATCGAGGTGATCCCGAACTTCGTCGACACCGCGGTCTACCGGCCGGGGCTCGAGCCATGCCACCGCGAAGCGTTCGCCCTGGAAGGCGAGAAGATCGTGATGCACATCTCCAACTATCGTGCGGTGAAGCGCGTGGAAGACGTCGTGTCCGTCTTCGCCCGATTGACCGCAAAGCAGCCGTCGAGACTGGTGCTCATTGGCGACGGACCCGAACGTCCTAGGGTCCTCATGCGCGCCGATGAGCTCGGTGTGCGCGACAGGGTTCTTTTCCTGGGCAAGCACACCTCCGTGCACGAGTTGCTTTCGTGCGCCGACCTCTTCTTGTTGCCTTCGGGCAGCGAGTCGTTTGGTCTCGTCGCGCTCGAAGCCATGGCGTGTGGTGTGCCGGTCGTGGCATCGAATGTAGGCGGGCTGCCCGAGGTCATCGAACACGGGACGACGGGCTATATGTTCGACATCGGGGACATCGACGGCATGGTTGAGGCAGGACTGCGCATCCTGGGAGACGACGACCTTTGGCGGTCGCTCTCGGACGCGGGCCGGGCACTCGCCGAGGAACGGTTCTCGGCAGAGCGAGTCGTGCCTCTGTACGAGCGGTACTACGAGCGAGTGCTAGGGGCGCCTCAATGACAGTTTGGGAAGCCGCCGTTCTCGGATTCGTCCAGGGAGCGACGGAATTCCTGCCAGTCTCTAGTTCGGGTCATCTGGTCATTACCCAGTCGGTGCTCGGAAGTGCAACACAGGGCATGCTCTTCGAGGTCGCGGTGCATGTCGCGACGCTGCTCTCGATCCTTCTCGTATATCGCGCCCGGATCGTGGGCCTCGCGAGCGGCGTACTCAAGGGGGATCGTGAGGCGCTGGCATACGTGGGCCTGATCGTCACGGCAACGATCCCGATCGTGATTGCGGGCCGCTTGGCGCAGGACCGCATCGAGGCGCTCTTCGACAACCCCATGGTATCGGGTGTCGGGCTCCTGGTGACTGGCGTCGTCCTGTGGTCGAGCCGCGGCGGGATTGCCAGGGGAGCGCGCGAACGCCCGGCGCTTACAGCCGCGGTGCTGATCGGCCTGGCCCAAGTGTGCGCGGTCGTGCCCGGCATCTCGCGATCCGGGACGACCGTGGTCGCTGCGCTGTGGCTCGGGGTTTACGCCGAGGAAGCGGCGGCCTTCTCATTCCTCATGGCGATTCCGGCGATCGCGGGCGCGGCGGTGCTCCAGATTCCCAATCTTGGTTCGGCTTCGGCGCTGGGCATCACGCCCCTGCTCGTGGGTAGCGCAGTGGCCGCGGCAACCGGCGTGCTCGCCATACGAACGTTCGTCGCGATGCTCGATAAGCGTTCCTTTCACCTCTTCGCCCCGTATTGCTGGCTGGTCGGCGGCGCCTTCCTCTCCTACCTGTGGGTGCGGTGACCGGCATCAGCGGAGAGAGCCGCTCGGTAGCTTCGTGGCGCGCCTGAGCTACTGGGAAGGCGAGCCGGTTTCTGTCTGGACCGACCGGTGGGGTGTGCCGGTCTTCGAAGCACACGACGAGCTCGCCTCGACGAATGATCGGTTGAAGGAGATCGCGGGGCAGGGTGCTGGACACTTTTCGGTCGTCATCTCGGAGTCCCAGAGCGCCGGGCGTGGCCGGCGAAGCACTGCGTGGCACTCTCCGGCCGGGTCCGGTCTCTGGATGTCGGTTCTGCTCCCGGCTTCGAGCCCGTCCGTAGGGTATCTGCCCCTGATCGTGGGACTCGCGACGGCGCGAGCCGTCGAGCAGGTGGCGTCGGTGATCGAGGCTGGAATCGAATGGCCGAACGACGTCCTCATAGGAGGGAAGAAGGTGGCGGGCGTCCTGTGCGAGGCCGTCCGCGGCAGCTCGGCCGGTTCGGGGGAGGTCGTCGTGGCGGGCATCGGTGTCAACGTGCGCACGCCGCCAGGCGGCTTCGCACAAGACATCGCCACGCGCGCGGGCTCGCTCGAGGAGTCGCTCGAAACACCGGTGTCCAGGGGGGCACTTTCAGGTGCGATCCTTGGGGAGTTGATGCGGGTGACAGAGGCCGGGGGATCCCACAGCCTCGCACTTCCGGAGCAGGTGCTCGCCGCCCTGAACCGCCGCGACGTGTTCTCGAACCAGCGCGTGCGTACGGAACAGGAGGGGCCCGGGATCGCGCGCGGTATTCTCGAGACGGGTGCGCTGTTGCTGGAGCGCGATGACGGTTCCCGGGTAGGCGTGGTGGCCGGGAGCGTCCGCCTAGCAGCCCGTGGGAGAAGTACAGAGGGCCGCCCACCCGCAAGCGGGTACCCGGGGGTCTCGCGAGATCAAGAGTAGGAAGGACGACGAGTCGTAGCCGTAGCGGGCACCGCCGCCGAAGGCGGTGGTCCGAGGAGGAGAGACGACCTATTGGGCCGCGACCGGGCACCGCCGCGAAGCGGTGGTCGCGCCCGACACCATGAGTGACATATGATCTACCAGTTCGCGGGTTACGGTGGCACGGCTCCATCTCCGTCGTTGGAGCTCGTAGCCGTAGCGACGGCTATGGCGTCGTCGCGCCGCGACCCGCCCTTTGGGCGGGTGCCCTCTGGGGCCGTGGCACCGTAACGCGGCCCGCTGTACTTCTCCCACGGGCTGCTAGTAGATCAGGGCCACGCTGGGACAGTGTGGGAGGAGTAGAGCGGGCCGCACACATACGGACGGAGAGTCCAATGCAGATGGTCGTCGACGTAGGAAACACTGAGACTGTCGTAGGGCTCGCCACCAGCACCACCGAGTTGGCAGTGCACTGGAGGGTGAGTTCGAGCGTCCCACGCACGAGCGACGAGATGACCGCGCTGATCAGGGCCTTCCTGGCGGGCGACGGCATCGACGAGGCCCGGATCACGCGCGGCGTCATCGGCTCTGTGGTCCCTTCCCTGAACCAAGTGTGGATGAAGACACTCGGCGAGATCACTCAAGGCGAGGTCATCGCTGTAGGGCCGGCGTCCGACCTCCCCATCGTGCTCGACGTTGAGGAGCCGCTTTCGGTCGGTGCGGACCGAGTCGTCAATACCCTAGCGGCGCGCGAGCTTTACCGCCGCGATACGATTGCGGTCGATCTCGGGACCGCCACCACGTTCGACTGCATCACCGGCGAGGGTGTGTTCTGCGGTGGCGTCATCTCCCCTGGCGTGAGCGCAGGCCTCGAGTGGTTATCCGCTCGCACCGCCAAGCTGCCGAATGTCGAGCTCAAGCCGCCCGAGATCGTCATCGGTAGACGCACGGAGACGTGCATCCAGAGCGGGGTCTTCTATCAAGCGATCGACGCCGTCGACGGCATCGTGCGGCGCATCAAGGAGGAGTGGGATCGTCCTGAGGCTTATGTGGTCGCCACCGGAGGATTTGCGGACACGATGGGGCCGCACCTTACCACCGTCGATCGGATCGAGCCACTCCTAACGCTCTACGGGCTGGCAATGGCTGGGGACATCATCGCAGGCGCTTCCTAGGGAAGCTCCAGCGGCTCGATGGGTCTGCATCCATCGCTTGACACGATCCCGAAAACGATGACATTTACGGCCGGTTGGCACTCGACTCCGTCGAGTGCTAGTAATTCCGAAATCCCAATGAAACACGGCCCTTTCAGCAGGAGTAGGCCAAATGGGTAAAGCGACAAAGGTTAAGCCGTTGTCGGACCGGGTAGTGGTATTGCCGCTCGACGAGGACGAGCAGATGAAGGGTGGACTGTACATCCCTGACACGGCCAAGGAGAAGCCGTCCCAAGGCAAGGTCATCGCAGTGGGTCCGGGCAAGGTTTCTGACGAGGGCGCCCGGCTCGAGATGGACGTGAAGGTCGGAGACAAAGTGCTGTACGGGAAGTACAGCGGCACTGACGTCACCCTCGACGGTGAGGAGTACCTCATCCTCCGCGAGTCCGACATCCTCGCCATCGTCCCGTAAGCGCATTCGACGAAATAGGAGATATGAATCATGGCAGCTAAAGAGCTCCAATTCGACGTCGAGGCGCGTGCGCGTCTCAAGAAAGGCGTCGACAAGCTCGCCCAGGCCGTGAAAGTGACCCTCGGCCCCAAGGGCCGGAACGTGGTCCTGGATCGGAAGTTCGGCTCCCCCATGGTGACCAAGGACGGCGTGACCGTTGCCAAGGAAGTGGAGCTCGAGGATCCCGTGGAGAACATGGGAGCCCAGATGGTCAAAGAAGTCGCCACGAAGACTTCTGACGTGGCCGGTGACGGTACGACCACCGCCACGATACTCGCGCAGGCGATCTTCGGCGAAGGCCTGAAGAATGTGACTGCAGGCACGAACCCGATGGGCATCCGCCGCGGTATCGACAAGGGTGTCATTCGTGTCGTGGAGGAGCTCGAGAAGCTCTCGGTCGAGACCAAGGGTAAGAAAGAAGTCGCGCAGGTCGCCGCCATTTCGGCCAACAACAACATCGAGATCGGTGACCTCATCTCGGAAGCGATGGAGAAGGTGGGCAAGGACGGCGTCATCACGGTCGAGGAGGCACGCGGCCTGGAGACGACACTCGAAACGGTCGACGGGATGCAGTTTGACCGCGGCTATCTCTCCCCGTACTTCGTGACGGATCCGGAGCGGATGGAGGTAGTTCTCGAGGATGCGATGATCCTCATCCACGACAAGAAGATCAGCTCGATGAAGGACCTGCTGCCGATCCTTGAGAAGGTCGCGCAGATGGGCAAGCCGCTCCTGATCGTCTCTGAGGACGTCGAGGGTGAGGCGCTTGCGACGCTGGTCGTGAACAAGCTCCGCGGCACGCTCAAAGTCGCCGCCGTAAAGGCGCCCGGCTTCGGTGATCGCCGCAAGGCCATGCTCCAGGACATCGCGATTCTCACGGGCGGTCAGGTGGTCTCGGAGGAGGTCGGCTTCAAGCTCGAGAACGCCGTCGCCGCCGACCTCGGGTCGGCCAAGCGTATCGTCATCGACAAGGACGACACGACGCTCATCGACGGTGGGGGAGAGAAGGACAAGATCAAGGGGCGCATCGACGAGATCCGCGTTTCGATCGACAAGAGCACCTCGGACTACGACAGCGAGAAGCTCCAGGAGCGCCTCGCGAAGCTCGCGGGCGGTGTGGCCGTCATCAACGTCGGCGCGCCGACTGAGACCGAGATGAAGGAGAAAAAGGCCCTTGTCGAGGACGCGCTTCACGCTACGCGCGCGGCGGTCGAAGAGGGCATCGTCCCGGGTGGTGGCGTTGCGCTGCTGCGGGCGCAGGAGATGCTCGACAATCTCGAGCTTGACCGTGAGGATGAGCAGATCGGGGTGCAGATTCTGGCTCGGGCGCTCGAACATCCCATTCGTCAGATCGCCGAGAACGCCGGCGTGGAAGGCTGCATCGTGGTCGCCAGGGTGCGCTCCGAGAAGGGCGCCGTCGGCTACAACGCCGATACGAACGTGTACGAGGATCTGGTGAAGGCCGGCGTCATCGACCCAACCAAGGTGGTGCGCACGGCTCTGCAGAACGCCGCGTCGATCGCGGGCATGCTGCTCACGACAGAAGCTGTGGTCGTCGAGAAGCCGGAAGAGAAGAACGGGGTTCCGGCGATGCCGGGCGGTGGTGGCATGGGCGGGATGTACTAGCCCACGAACGGCGGAACGCTCAACGTTGCGTTCGCTCGGGTCTTAGGAGCTGAACGGCCCCGTCACCCACTTGTGGGTGGCGGGGCCGTAGTTGGTGGAGGCGGGCTGGAAGCGCCTGCGGGCTGGTTCACCCGGGCGCGGGCCTTTCGTGGGGACCGCCGGTGCCGATAGGCGGATGAGTCGAGCCGTTCCTAGCGCCCGGGGCCGGTTTTCTCCAGTGCGCCGTATGAGACCTGAAAGGTCGCCGTCACTCTGGCGTCGGGCTGAACGTCGCCGTGCACCGTCCACCGGATGTCCGTGTAATCCTCCGGACTAGCGGGACGCTGCTCGGTTCGGCCGTCGACGACCACCTCGACCATGGGCTGTTCGGAGTAGGACGCGCCGCCGTCCAATGAGAACTCCACGTCGACGTCGTCACGGTCCGCGCCGGCCGTGCCTTGCAGGTAGTGCATGCCTTCCGGCAGGGGGTCCGTGAACTGGATGTTGTTGACCGGCCGCCCCGTGATATTTGTGAAGACTAGCCGATACTCCACCACGTCTCCCTGTGCCACGGTATTGGGGTCTCGATCAGGGGCGTCGATCGTCTGAAGACGCGCCTGTCCCCATGTGAGGATGGTCGCCGAGATCACCAGGGCCTCGGGCGCCCTCTCCTCCTGGGCCGCCGCGGAGCCGCTCGCCAGCGCGAGGACCAAGGCGACCGGTAAGGCAGTGTGTGGGAGTTTCATTCTTCCTCCTGAACGCTCTCGGTGTCTGTCCGGCTTCGACATCGGAACGACTCCTGTTCAAAGTGTCGGGTCGGTGTCCGACCGGCTGTCCTTAAGTAGTGCAACGTCTGTGCCCGACTGCTCCTTCCACCGAGGGAGCTCGAGGCCACCGCCAACAACCGAACGAAGGCAGCGGACCTGCTCGCGAGCCCGGCGCGGACCCTCAGAAACAACCGGCGCGGACCCTCAGAAACGAGCTGGGCAAACCGGCCTGACCGGCAGCCCGGACCCGCCACATTTTGCCCCTCCCCGGCAAGATGTGCCCACGGCATAATTTGCCGATTCGTGTCCCTTCGGGCTCGGTCAATCTGACAAATCGTCTGATCGCCCGCAGTGGGATCGGCCCTCCCTCTCGTTCTGTGTAAGACATTGTAAATAAAGGGCTTGGGGCGGTTATAAACATATGCGGATCCGGTGCTCTGGCCGGCTTTTCAGCTCGTGCGCCCATCGTGGTCCGCACCTTGCGAAAAGGGGTCGACGGCACACCCAAATGCCTGCGGGAAGGCAGGCAGGACCGTAAAGCAAGGCAGGCGAAAGCGTGAGGAGAGTACGGATAAGTGTGAGGAGACTACGGAAGTGAGAACGCGTACAAAGCTTACGTTCCGAGTCATCGGGATAGTTGCGATAGCCGCAGCGGTCGGCTGGCTACAGCCCACTGCCGCCTATGGCCAGACGACCGAAGGCACGGTCATCAACAACATCGCCACCGTCACGTTCACCGACGCCAACAGCAACACGTACTCGTCCGTGAACGGAAGCGTAACGGTGACTGTCGGCTTCAGCGCCGGCGTCGACGTGGTGGCGGCCCAGGCCACGGCCACCCCTGTGTCGCCCAGCACGGGCAATACGATGGACTTCTACGTCATCAACATCGGGAACGGCACCGACAGCGTGAGCGTCGCCCAGAACAACTCGGACGCCACGGTCCTCACGGTGACCAACTACCGCTTCAACGCCACGAACTACGCAACCATCGGCTCGCTGAACGCTGCCCTAGCGGGAGCCGCCCTCGCGGCCACGGACACCGCGGCGATCCAGATCACGTACGACATCGCGTCCGATGAGGGCGGCGAGCAGTCGACTTATACGCTGACGGGCACGTCGCGCCGCGACGGCACGAAGACGGACAACGACAACACCGCGGTCACCCCGGCGCTCACGGGCGCCGTGGCCACGACGCCGGACGGCGCGCAGAACCTGACCAAGCAGCCCAGTAACGGCACGAACTACGCGTTCACGTTCACCGTGCAGAACAACCAGAACGGGCCGGACGACTTCGACCTGCTAGCCACGAGCCCCGGCTCGCCGGTCATCACCATCGTGTCGGTGAACGGGCTTGCGGGAGACAGCACCCGGATCACGAGCCTCGCGGCGTCGGCTTCAGTGACGATCGACGTGATCTACTCGGTGGCCGACGTGGCCGCGGGATCCGCAGACACGCTCTACCTGGAGGCCCGCTCCGTAGCCAACGCCGCGATCAGCAACCAAGGCTTCGCCGACCTGACGGTCATCAAGGGGAGCATGAGCATCACGAAGCTGGCATACCGGGATAACCAGACCACGCTACTGGGCGGCGGCGACACTGTCGTGCCGGGTGAGTTCATCCAGTACAAAGTCACCGTCACCAACGGCGGAACGGCCACGGCGTCCAGCGTGCACGTGGACGACGTCTTACCCTCGGCGCTGACATACCAATCAGCGACCGGTGACTTGGCGGGCTGGAGCTTCGCGAACACCGGCAACGACTTGGACTCCGATCTCACCGGCACCCTCGCTCCCGCAGCCAGTCGATTCTTCTGGATCCGGGTCCTTCTCGACGGAGCCGCTGAAGCGGGTGCCAGCGGCACACCTGCGGGCACGCTTATTTCCTCGCGCGCGTCACTATCCTACTCTCTTCCCAACGGCTCCACGGGCAGCGAAGTGTCCGCCGATGCGCCGGTCACGATCGGCCAGGTCGCCGGCGTGAACGTCGAGCCTCCCCGCTCGAGCCTGGCACCCTCCGGGACCAGCATCCTTTTCCCCCACACCATCACCAACGTCGGGAACGGTCCGGACACATTCGTCCTCACGGCCACGTCTCTCGATGGCTGGCCGATTCGTATGGTGCTGGACGTCAACGGCGACGGCACTGAAGATGCGGATGATACGCCGATCGTAGCGCCTCTCGCCCTGAACGCCGACGCGTCGGCTCAAATCCTGGTCGTCCTAGACATCCCTGCAGGGATTCCGGCCGCTGCCGCTCGGGCTGCCGTGATCCTGACTGCTACCTCGCAGTTCGACACTAGTGTCGCGGACTCGATCACCGACGACCTAGAAATCACTGCTTCAGTCTCATCCCTGGTGCTTCGCAAGACCGTGGACGCCGCGTCGGCCGTGGCCGGTGACGTCCTCACCTACACCATAACCTACGTAGCGTCGGGCCTCGGCCTGAACGACCTGACGGTTCGGGACACGCTTCCGGCGGGTCTGCTCTACCAGGCCGGTACGCTGCGCCTGGGTGCGCGTACCCTCACGGACGTCGCCGGAGACGACGAGGGGTACTACGACGATGCGGCCGGCGTCATTGTCGTCACGATCTCCGCCGCCGATGTCCAGCCGGAGGACAGCATCCTCTTCCAAGCGCGCGTTCTTCCGCTGCGTGTGGGCACGACGATGCATAACGTGGCCGTGGCCTCCTCCGCGGCCATCTCAAGCGGCGTTGTCACCGCCTCCAACTCCGTGAAGACCGTCATCGCCGCGCTCGACCTCGTCCTGGAGAAGACGGTTCAGGGGCCCAACCCCGCCCGCTCCGGGGACGAGCTCGTCTACAGCATCGTGCTGACCAACAATGCGAACGCCGGGCGGGCCCAAGACGTTGTGGTCACCGATACGCTTCCCGCGGGCCTGATTCTCTTGGACGCTGGACCGGACGCCACGGTAGACGGCAACGTCGTCACGTGGGCCTTTGGTGAACTCGACCCCGGCGACTGGGTCGAGGCTCTTCTCAAGGTCCGGTTCGCGGGCGGCCTCCCCGGTACCGTCGAGGCGGTGAACGTGGCCAACCTTTCCATCGGCGGCGAACCCTACCTGACGGCGTCCGCTCCTTCGGTCCTCCTCCTGGCCACCGACGGGGACGTCTTGACGCTGGAGCTCAAGGGCGAGACCCTGGAAGCCCAACTCGGCCAGCCCGTCTACGTCAGCTACATGATGGAGAACAAGGGCGACGTGACCGTCACCGACCTCGAGTTGGAGATCGGCATCCCCGACGGCCTGGCCTGGTCGGGGTCCCTCGAAGCGGTGGACTCGATTCAGACCCAGCCGGGGCAGGTCACCCTTTTCCTGGAGGACCTCGCCGCGGGAGGGACCCTAGAGGGCCGTGCCACCTTCGCGCTGGTATCCGCTCTCCCGGGCAACATGGTCATCTCCGCCGTGGCTGTGGGCCGCACCAGTGGTACCGGGACGAGTGGTGTGACACCTGCGGTAGCGGCTGGCCGATTGGTCGCCGCCGAGACCATTGGCGCGGCACTTCCGGGCGTTCCGGCCGCCCTCCACACCAACCCCTCCTCGACCGGCATCGAAGTCCGCTCCGCCGAGCAGCAGATCTTCGTGGCCGCTCGCGCAGGCACGCCCCTCGAGACCAGGACGGTCATCGGGAAAATCTGGATCGACGAGGACGGCAACGGCCGACAGGACAGCGGCGAGCTCGGGGTGCCAGGAGTGTCCGTCTGGACCGACGCCGGCGACGTGGCGACCACGGACAGCGAAGGGAAGCTGTCGTTCCGAAACGTGAGGCCCGGGTCCCACACGTTCCGGGTGGATCGCTCGACGCTACCCCTGGCGCTGCGCGTAAACCGCGAGGGCGACGACGGATTCGCGTCGCTCCGCCTGAACGGATGGGCCTCGGGTCGGATCTCGTTCGGGCTGATCCCTCGAGGCGCGAGACTGGTGGACTTCCAGGTCCGGACCGAGGAAGAAGCCACCGGCGGGGAGATCTCCACACTCGAAGGACCCGCCGCTCCCGACGCTGTCGTGCGGAGGGTGCTGGTGCTGGAGCCCCACCGGGCCGGTTGGCCCGAGGTGGCCTATCCGGTCCCGGAGGGTTGGCTTCCGCTACCCGGCGCTGCCCGCCTGGGTGACATGCCTGTCGCGGACCCCGAGATTCGCCTGGACCGGGACGGCTCGGCCTGGATGTTCTGGACGCTGGACGGCCTCCCCGGGGAGCTGCGGGTGACGCTGGAGCCGGAGGGTGCGGTCCGGAGCGCGGAGCCTGTGACGCTCCCGCCCCTCCGCTCCGACGAGGACCGGGCACGGGACCGCCGCGCAGGACCTGCCAACGGCCCCGGGGTTGCGTTCATCGCGCCCGTCGACGGCGCCGTGCTGGGCAGTGACCAGCTCTACGTTGGCGCACTGGGTGAACCCGACGCGCGGGCCACGCTTTTCTTAGGTGACTCCATCCTGGCGGAGGACGTGATGCGGGGGGACGGCCAGGTGGACTTCATCGGCGTCGCGCTGCGGCGTGGGACGAACCGCCTCCGCGTGCGGATGATCAACTCGTGGAACGTCGAGCGCTGGGACAGCCTTCAGGTCCACGTGACGAGCGCCGCCGCGTCCTTCGCACCACTGGCCGACACGGTCGTCTTCCCGGCAGACGGTCTCACTATAAGAGAGGTGAGGATCCGCGTTCTGGACGCTTGGGGTGTCCCTGTGCTCAACCGCCCCTTCGTCACCGTGTCCACCGGGCAGGCCGAAGTCGTCGACCCCGACGAGGATGCCTCCTCGGTCGGCCTGCAGCTGCGTCCCGGCCCCGACGGATGGCTGAGCGTGCGGATCCGCGCAGCGTCCGATGTCTCCGTGGACCTGCTGGCCCTCGAGGCCGCCGGGGCCGCCGGGGAAGTGGCGCTTCAACACGTCCCGAAGCCGCGGGACCTCATGGTGACCAGCCTGGCGCAGGTGGGCTTGGGAGCCGCGCCGGATGACTTCGGTTCCGTCACCGTGCGGGGGCGCCTGGACGCCGAGACTGCCATTACGCTCGCTTACGACACCCGGGTGTTGGACGCCGGGCGCGACGCGTACGGCAGGACGCTCAGCCCCCTGGACGACGCCCAGTATCCCATCCTAGGCGACGCCTCCGTGCGCCGAAGCGAGGCGAGCTCCCGGCCCGGCCTCTCGGCCCGCATCGAGCGTGGAGCGGACTGGGTCGCTGCCGGGGAGCTGTCGAACATGGGATTCGGCACCAACCTCACGCTGGCCCAGTACCGCCGGGCCCTCTCGGGTATGGCGGCTAACGTCCGCACGGGCCGTGTGGCCTGGAGCGGGTTCGGTGCCATAACGAGCCAGAGTCTCCGCCAAGTCCACATCCGCGGTGCCGGCGTCTCCGGCCCCTACGACGTGGGCGCGAGCGTCGTGCCGGGCACGGAACGCGTCGTCGTGGAGACTCGCGCCTTCGATAACCCGGAACGCAGCCTCCGGCTCCAGACCCTCGATCGCCTCGCGGACTACCAGATCGACTACACCACGGGCACCCTGCTCCTCAAGAGCCCGGTCCCCTCCGTGGACCTGGACAACAACCCCGTCTTCATCGTCGTGACCTTCGAGTCGGACGGCGGTGGTGAGTCGGCGGCCGTGTGGGGTCTTCGCGCCGAGACCGACGTCGGGGTCCCCCTGGGGCTGTCGGTCGTGCGGGACGGCGCCGAGGGCGCATCCTTCAGCTTGGTGGGTGCGGACGTCCGGCTTCGAGGGCGAAACGGGTCCGAGCTCGCCGCGGAGGTCGCGTACGCCGAAAAGCCGGACTCGGCGGGGATCGCCGTGCTCATGTCCGGCCAAGGTAACCTGCTGGGCGGCGCCGTGACGCTGACTGGCCGGTGGATGCACGTGGCGAACGGTTTCAGCAATCCATCCAACCTAGGGCTGCGGGCCGTCGACGAGATCCAAGTAGGGACCCAGATACGGGTCGCCGGCAGCGAGTTCCGCCTGGGCCACAAGCGTGCGACGTTCGCGGCAAGTGGAGTCGAGCGGCGCAGCACGGAAGCGAACGTCGTCAGCTCCCCCGGCCGGAACGTCACGGTCACGGTGGGCTTCACCGACGAAGCTTTCGTCAAGGGCGACGTGCTCGGTGGGGCGTCGCGGTCCGGACGCTTGAAAGTCGCCTGGCAGCCCTCCTCCATGGTACGGCTCTGGACCGAGGCCCAAGGCTCCTTCCTGAGGGACGGGGACGCGGGCCCCGGAGACTTCGTCGGTGGCGGTCTGTCTCTCGCCCTGCTCTCCCAGCTCTCGCTGGAGGCTAGGCACCTGCGGGTCGAGAGCCCGCGCGACGGCAGCTACTCCATCACGCGCGTCGGCCTGAAGTCCACGGTGAAGCAGGGCACCCAGGCGTGGGGCTCGTACGAGATCGCCGGTGGCGTCGACCGCCAGACCAATGCCGCGGTGGTGGGCCTCAACCAGCAGATACGCCTCGGCCAGTCCTGGGCCGTGAACGCCCAGATGGAGCGTCGCATGGGTCTGGAGCGTGCCTCAGTCTCCGACCCGCTCCGGGTGGCCCCCTTCACGCAGCAGGAGGACGACTCCTGGTCGGCGGCGCTGAGCGCCGAGTTCCTCCCCCAGGACGGTCCTTACAGCGCCAGCGCCCAACTGGAGCGTAGAACCGGAACGCTGCGCTCGAGCAGCTTGGCGAACGTGGCGGCCGATGTCACGTTCAACCGCAGCCTGGCGATCCTTTCCCGGCAGACGTACAACCGCGTAGATGACGCGGCCACGGGTCGGCCGACCCAGCGTTCCCTTTCAAGCCTCTGGGGCCTGGCATTCCGACCCACCGGCAGCGACGCGGTGAACGCTCTCATCAAGCTGGAGTGGCGGCGGGACGAAAACCGGCCTCTGCTGAACGTCTTCGGAACGCTGGGCCTCGAGTCTCGCCTCATCGGGGCGGCGGAGGTCATCTGGAGTCCGACGGCTGATTTCGAGGTGGGAGGCCGCTACGCGGTGCGAAGCACCCACCTCGCCCTCGGCGGCACGGCCCCTCTCCGCTCCCGGGCTCACTACCTGGGCTCCCGGCTGGAGCTGGGTCTCGGGTCCGGGCTCGCCGTGGGGAGCGAAGGCAGGCTCCTGCTCGAAGGCACAACCGGCGAGATGCGGTGGGACCTCGCACCTGTCTTCACGGTCACCCCTCTGAAGGCCCTTGAGATCGCCAGCGGGTATCGCCTCGGCGACCTGCGCGATCCCGACTTCGCCGCCACCGGGGGCCACGGCTGGTTCCTTACCCTCCAGCTTCGGGCCACCGAGGCGTTCCTGTCCCCCATCACGGACTACTGGCGAAACCGGATGCGCTCGACCATGCCGGGCCGGCAGTAGCATGACCGCACTCGCTCCCCTGAGCTCGAGAACGCTGTTCTTGAGCCTCGCCCTCCTCTTGGGGGTGGGGATCCTTGCGCCCCTGCAAGCCCAGTTCTCGAACGGATACACGTACCGACGCGAGATCGACATCGTTGACGCGCAAGTGGTTACCGGCCCGCACACCAACTTCCCGGTCCTTATCTCGGTGACCTTGGCCGACCTCAAAACCGTTGCCAACGGCGGCAACGTCCGGAACGCCAACGGCTACGACATCATCTTCACGTCCGACGGAGCGGGCAACACCCAACTGGCCCACGAAATCGAGACGTACACCGCTTCCACGGGCGAGATCATCATGTGGGTGCGCGTTCCGTCGCTGGCGTCGAACACGAAGATCTACCTGTTCTACGATAACGCCAGCATCTCCACGTTTCAGGGCAATGTCACCAGCAATGGAGTCACCGGCGTCTGGGACTCGAACTACAAAGGCATCTGGCACCTGAACGAGGACCCGTCCGGATCGGCTCCCCAGATGCAGGACGCCACTTCCAACAACAACGACGGAACCTCCAACGGTACGATGACCTCGGGCGACCGGGTGGATGCCAAGATCGGAAAGGGCATCGACTTCGACGGATCGAACGACTGGATTCAAGCGGAAGACAGCCCGAGTCTAAACCTCACAGGAACCGCATTCACTCTCACCGCGTGGGTTAAGTCGACTGCAGATCAGAACGACGACGCCGGCATCATAATCAAAGGCACCGGCGCCTACGAGATACACTTGGGCGTTCAAGCCGAGGACAACGGTAATACGAGGGTGAAAACCGATGATGGTGCTGGTGCCACTTATCTCACTGGACCAACGGTTCTGAGCCAGAACGTGTGGTATTACATGGCTGGCATCTATAACGGATCCACGCTCAGGCTGTACTTGAACGGCACCCAAGATGCTACCGCCAATCGAACCGGGAACATCCTGACGACCTCAAGCAAGGCCCTCGTCCTCGCCCGGCGCGCAATTGGTGACAACCGGTTCTTTACGGGCGTGATCGACGAGGCGCATATGTCCGATACTCCGCGTTCCGTATCCTGGCTGCACACAGAGTACCACAACCAAGACTCTCCCGCCGGTTTCTACACTGTGGGCGCCGAACAGGAGGTGGCCTCGGCGGCGCTCTCGACCATCACGGCGTCACCGACCTCCATCTCCGCCGACGGCGCCTCGATCTCCACCATCACCGTCCAGCTCAAGGATGCCAACGGCAACAACCTCACCACGGGTGGCGACGCGGTCATTCTGGCGACCACCCTGGGGACGTTGAGCGGGGTCACCGACAATGGCGACGGTACCTACACGGACCAGCTGACCGCCGGGACGACCACCGGCAC
This sequence comes from Gemmatimonadota bacterium, assembly GCA_022560615.1. Taxonomy (NCBI): domain Bacteria; kingdom Pseudomonadati; phylum Gemmatimonadota; species Gemmatimonadota bacterium. Next base: position 163 of record JADFSR010000040.1, on the reverse strand, counting down.
GGCCACCGTCACCGGCACGGTGAACGCAGCAGCCATCACGGACAACGCCACGGTCACGCTCGTGGCGCCTGCGGGGGGGGGCTTAAATGTGGCGTTGATCTGCGCCACGAGCGCCTGCGCCGATGCCGATCTGGATGTTCCGCTGAGAAATCATCTTACCACG
>JADFSR010000039.1 GCA_022560615.1 Gemmatimonadota bacterium | reverse complement strand
CACGGAGACGGGACCGTTGTGGGGAGGATCGAAGGGGCCCCCGAAGAGGCCGAGGCGGAGCGGAACTACGCCGGACCCGTCAGGACCCCGATGCATTACCCCGCATCGCGGCAGCCTCTGGAGATTCCGGATACCGTTCGAGCAGGCGTTGTTTCGCAGCCTCGGCCTCGTCCTCGTACCCGATGGCCACGTTCGCGCGGTATATCCCCGCAAGCGACATGGGTGCGAACTCGGTTTCAGCGTACAGTCTCGTTACGAATTCGTAGTATTTGATCGCCGAGTCCCACATCTTGCGACGAAAGTAGAAGTCCGCGGTGTCGTATTCCTTCTCTGCCAGCTTCAGCCGCATCCTGTTCGCGAGCCCGGCAGCCTCGATCGCCCCAGGAGTCCCTTGGTAGTCCAGCACCACGTTGCGGCACACAATGATGGCGTCGCGCGTGAAAACCTGGTCGCGCGGCATGTCCGGCGACAGCGCCGCGAGCGACCGACACACGCCCAACGCGGCGATCACCGCATCGGCGTGTCCTCCGTAGCGGTCGAGGAATCGCACGTATTCGGAGCGGGCCGTGAGGTAGTCACGGTCGGCGTAGCGTGCGTGCCCGAGCAGCATGCGGGCCTCCGGCAAGCGATCCCAATCCGCATAGGCGAGCAATAGCCGATCCAGCGCATCAGCGGCGTTGTCGAATTCGTTCTCGGCATATTCCTCGGTCGCCAGCCGATACAAGGCGTCGGCATCCATGCCCTGGTATCTATTGAACCCGCCGCCGCACGCCGCGGCTGCCAGCAGAATCAGAGCGACAAGAAACGATCGTGGTTTAAGAGAACGCATCGGGCTGGAGACTGTGGACGCTACAACGTGGCTACTCATTGAGCCGAGCCGCCAGGGCGAGCGCGGCACAGCACAAGAAGATAACGCCTCGGGAGCGTGCTCAAGCACATGCGGCTGAGCCGCATGCCGGCGACAGCCTCAGCAGCGTCAGCGACAGCGTCCGTCGCGAAGGGGGTCCAACCCGCGGCCGAACCGGATCTGATCGAAGGCTCGCTGAGCACGCGCCACGAGCGAACCCGCCTGGTCGGCATAGCGAACCTGGGCGTACGCGTCCATGGAGAGCTCGCACTCCCCCATCTCGGCCAAGATGTCGCCCTTCTCAAACCAGGCCTGAGCCTGAATGTTGCGTGGTTCACCGACTTCCACCGCTCGTTCGATGAGGATGAGTGCCTGCTCGAGCTCTTCTTCTTTCAGCGCGGAGCGCCCCCGTAGCTCGCGCGCCAGGTTGAAGGCGCACGTCCCGATGTACCAGTCGACCTCGCCGCGCTCCCACGGCCGAACCATCTCCCGGAACCGCTCGAAGTAGATCAGCGCATGACGGCAATCACGGATCTCCTCGTACGCCAGTCCCACTTCGAAGACGATCTCCGGAACGGAATCGGTTGCCTCGGCCACCGCGTTCTCGTAGAACGGCAAGGCCCTGCCATACTCCCCACTCCCGAAGTAGTGGCGCGCGAGCGGCAGCGACATCTCTCCGACACCGAGCCCAGGGCGCAGCCGCAGCGAGGTCTCGACGGCGGTCGCCATCGCGAAGCGGTCCCCGCTGGCGAGCGCCTCGCGCGCGAGGCGCATGAGGTCGGCGACCGCTTGATCCGCGAGCCCCTCTTCTTTCGACGCCGCCTCCACATAGTAGGCGCTCGCTTCGTCGACCCGACCCATAATCGCGTACGTATGCGCCACCCTCACTGTGGTGCCCGGGTCGTTCGCACCCTGTCGTACCGCGAGCCGGTACTCGGCGAGAGCTTCTTCGTAGTTGCCGAGTGCGAACGCCTGGTCGCCCCTACGCAACGCGCTCTCCTCGGTCGTGCGCGTGACGCACGCGGCGACAGTGAATCCGCACATCGCGGCAAGCGTGAGGAAGCGGCGAAACGTCATGGGAGTGGGTTCGTGGTCGAGGGGTCAGAAGTCCGTGGTTTGCTGCGGAATATAGCAGCAAGGATCGGGCCGCTAGTCCGTGCTCCTCTCCACGTCTGCGCCCGACGCGTCACCGTCCGGGTTGCTGTGCACATCCGGGAACATCACGCCTGCAGATGCGAGGTACGCACGAGGACGCATGTCCTCCGGATCGTCGACCGCACACCGTTCCCACTCCCGAATCGCACGCTCGGAGTCCCCTGTGCGTTGAAGCACGACCCCGAGCCGGATCCGAGCGCCCACGAATCCCGGGCATGACTCGAGAATGACCTCCAACTCGGTCTTCGCCTTGTCGAGATCGCCGGCGTTGATGAGAGATTCGGCGAACTTGGTGCGGATATCCATGAAGCGAGGCCGCACGTTGATCGCGGCCTCGTAGTGCGTGGCCGCTTCCTCCGGACGGTTTACGGTCAGGTACAAGTCCCCGAGCTGCGCGTGCGTCACGGCGATCCGATTGCCCACGTCGGACGGGAACGCCCTCGAGTCACGCGTGTCGATCTGACCGGCCTGGTCGAACGCCTTCTGCGCCTCCTCGTGTCGACCCAGCTCGTTCAGAACGATGCCACGGTTGAGGTGCGCCTCGGCGTACGAGGGATTCCTCTCCAGGGCGGCATCGAAGTGGAGAAGAGCCTTCTCCAGCCGGCCCAACATCGCCTCGCACAGCCCGGCCTTGTTGCGCACGTCGGCGAAGTGCGGGAAGTCCTCCAGCACGCCGAGAAACGTCTTGAGCGCAGCCTCGAAGTCATCCTCTTCCCAAGCGCCGACGCCCCGCGCGACGATCTGACGCGCGAGTTTCAACTTGCGGTCCATGCGGGAAGGGTGGCGCTAGGGGACGGTAGGGGGAAGGGGGATACCAAGCAAGTGTAGGGCGTGCGTACGAAGGAACGGCGCTCCGGCCTCCACGAAACGCGCCAAGCCTACGGACACCCGCGTCAGGGGGCGCGCGATCGGCGGGGCCAAGGTCAGCGAGCGAGTGCGTGCTTCGAAGGCGGTGAAGAGACGACGCACCTCGGATCTGCCTATCCCGACGGTGTCCGGATTGCGCGGGTGACTCACGCGGAAGTCGTAGATGAGCGCCCAACCGTCCGGCTTCATCACACGCCGGATCTCGCCGGCCAGCGCGTCCCGAGCATCGGGCTCGAGAATCGACGAGAAGACGGTGTTCGCGCACACGAGATCCATGCTCGCCCGGTCGAACGGCAGCGCCCATCCACTGCCAACACGAAAGTCGATGACCGGCTCAGCCGCGCGTGCAGCCTCAATGCGATCCTCGAGCAGATCGATTCCGTGGAGCTTTCCCTGGTCGGCTCCCCAAGAACAAAGCGTGCGGAGCCAGTCCCCTGCTCCGCAGCCCACGTCGAGCACTTCAGCGCTCGAGAGGTCACCGGAGCCGGCGTCGGCGAGCAAGGCGCGCGCGACCTGCTCACGTCGCTTTCGCCAGAATCGGTTCTCGGGTCGCTCCGAGGCGGATAGCGCCCGCTTCCCGGTGCGATCTCGCTTCGTGTAGACCGCGCGGATGCGGGCCTCCTCACGCCCGCGGTCGATGCTCATCCCCGTGTCTCGAGCCCCCCACCCCTACGCTCCCGACACCGCCCGGAGCACGCAAGCGACGACGTAGTGAGCGTCGTCGGGAGTCAGCCCGTGGTGTACTGGCAGCGCTAGGATCCGGTCCGCGAGCCGGTCCGTGACCGGCATCTCGAAATCGCCGTACATCTCACGGAAGATCGGCTGCTGGTGGAGCCCGCGCGGATAGTGCACCGCCGTGCTCACCCCCATTCCAAGCAAGTGCTCGGCGAGAGCGTCCCGGGTCACGCCCGTGACGTCGGGATCGACTGTCATGCAGAACTGGTGCCATGCGTGTGAGGATCCGGGCGTGACCTGCTGCGGCGTGACGCCCGAGACCCCTTCGAGTCCTTCGAGCAAGATCGCCGCGGCGCTCCGGCGCACCTCCAGCATCGAGTCGAGCCTCGTCAGCTGGGCGCGTCCGATGGCGGCTTCTACATCCGTCATCCGGTAGTTGAAGCCGAGCGAGGTGTGGTAGTACTTGCCCGTCTGCCCGTGGGCACGAGCTTCGCGCAAGCGCTCGGCGAGATTCGTGTCGTTTGTGCACACCATCCCGCCTTCGCCGACGAACATGTTCTTCGAGGGGTAGAACGAGTATGCAACCGCGTCGTCCCACGCACCGACGTCGGAGTCGTCCAGCCTTGCTCCATGAGCCTGGGCGGCATCCCACACGACCGCGAGCCCGTGGCGATCCGCAAACGCTCGTGTGTCCCGTCGCGAGCACGGATTCCCGAACAAGTGCACCGGCACCACCATCTTCGTGCGCTCGGTGACGAGATCCTCCGCCAGTCCCAAATCGAGTAGGAATGAGTCCGGGTCGACGTCGCAGAACACCGGTTTCGCGCCGGTCAGCGCCACCATGCTCGCGGTCGCGATGAAGGTGAACGACGGCACGATCACCTCGTCCCCCGGATCGAGCATGCAGAAGAACGGCAGGTGCAGCGCGGCTGAGCCGTTGGCGCACGTGACCGCGTGCTCCGCCCCCACGTACTCCGCGTACTCGTCCTCGAAGGCGGCGCACTGTGCGCCCTGGCGTAGCGCGCCGGACCGAAGCACCGCTGTCGCGGCCGCAATCTCATGCTCGGTAAGCTCGATCTTCGCGATCGAGACCTCTTTCCTCTGCGTCATCGAACGGGTGCTGTTCTGATTTCTTCGACGACCCGCATGAGTCGAACGGCGTCCAACACATTGCCCAGCACCGGGGCTCGCCCTTCCCTCACGGCTTCCAAGAACGTGCGCACTTCGGCCTGGAAGAAATCGGTTTGGGTGGTGTCGATCAGGTTCCGGCCAGCGGGCCAGCCCTCGACCGCTTTCAGCGTATGCACGAACGAGAGTGCGTCTGCGGTGATCGAGCCACGAAACGTGCCATTGGCGCCCTGGACCTCGACGGACTGGCTGAATGCCGGAGTGATGAGGTCGGCCTGGATGAGCACTTCCACTCCGCTCTCGGTTCGCACGCTCACCACGACGTAGTCCTCGGCATCCACAGCATACTCCACTCCGTCGATCACACGCTGGGGCTGTAACAGCTCACGCCGGTGCACTACGACTTCTCTCGCATCTCCGAAGTACCAGAGCGCGAGGTCGAGCATGTGGACGAGCATCTCGTTGATCGCCCCGCCTCCGGTCTCGCGCCGGTGTTTCCAGAGCCGATGTGATCCCCGACCTCCGATGCGGAACGTCGCGGATACCACGCGGCCTAGCACCGCGCTGGTGCCTGTCTCGGCCACCCCTTTCATGACCTCCGCACCGACCTCGAACGCGGGCACGAGCCGGTAGACGAAGCCGACCATGCCGATGGCCTCGTGGGCCAGCACTGCGCGTCCGATGCGCTCGGCTTCAGCGAGCGTCTGGCAGAGCGGCTTCTCACAAAGGAACGCCTTACCGCTGAGAACGGCCTGCTCGATCAGGCCCGCGTGGGTAGTCGTCGGCGTGCACAGATCAACTGCGGCGATGCTCGGGTCGGCAAGAATCTCGTCGACCGGCGCCCAACGGACGCCCTCGCTCTCGGCCAACGCGCGGGCACGCGCCTCGTCGATGTCGCCGAGCACGATCTCGACATCACGATCGGCCTGGAAGCCACGCAGATGCTTGGGCGCCTGCTTTCCACACCCGATGATCCCAACCGTGAGAGGGCTCATCAGTCCTCGAGAAACGGGCGCCACGAGAGCGCCATGTTGCTCTCCTTCAGCTTGTCCGGCATGGGGAAGGCCCGCCCTGGCACGCCCTTGATGAGCGTTCCGGGCGCCACGTCCTTGGTGACGACCGCCCCCGCCGCAATGAAGGCGCCCGCACCGATCCGGACCCCCGGCGAAACGACGACGCCGGCGCCGATCGTCACTCCGTCCTCGATGATCGGACCCTCCGGCCGGTAGTTGGGTCGATCCTTCAGCGGATACCGATCGTTCGTGAGCACCACGCCCGGCCCGAAGAAGACGCGTGACCCGATCGTCACATGCGTCGGGATGTAGCACGCCGACTCGATCTTCACGAAGTCGCCGATGTCGACGTGACCGTCGATGACCGTGTTGGTGCCGACCACCACGTGGCTGCCGATGCTGGTCTTCTCACGAATCATCACGTTGTGACCGGTCTGACAAGCCTCGCCGATCGATACGTCGGCGTAGATCACCGACCCGGACCGAATGGTGACATGGTCACCGAGGACCACCGGCTCGCAGCCCTCCTTGTAGCGAAGCCCCACGGTTGCGCCGGGCTGGATGACGCAACCTTCGCCGAACTCCGCAAAGTGCTCCTGTGAATCAACGCTCATTCGCCCGCAGCTTTCCCGTTTTTCGCAAGCGAGTCGACGAGTCCCATGAGCTTGCTGCGCTCCTCTTCCCAGCTGAACCGGGTCTCGAACGCGCGGCGGCCCCTCTCGCCCATCGCATGAGCCTGCTCGGCGTGCACCAACAGGTCGATCACCGCATCGGCAAGCGCCTCTGGATCTTCGGTGTCGACCAAGTGACCGCACTCCACTTCACGCACGACGTTCCCGATCTCGCCGAAGTCGGGGGCGACCACAGGGATGCCGGCCTGCATGTACGAAAAGATCTTGCGGGCGTTCCCCGAGGAGACCAACGGGTAGTGATAGACAGGCTGGTACGGCGCCAATCCCACGCTGCACTTCTGGAGCTCCACCAACAGCTCCGGATACGGCACGTGGGAGAAGAAGCGAACCGCCTCTCCGAGTCCCAGCTGGTCGAGCAGGCGACTCACGGCCGCTTCATCGTCCTTCAGGCGACCATAGAAGACGAACTGCGTATCGGGGCACACCTCGAGCACACGAGCCGCCGCCTCCAGGATGACACGGAAGCCCTTCTCCTTCATGAGCCCCCCGGCATAGGCGACCAGCTTCCGGCTCTCCTGCGCCCCGGAACCAGCGGAGGCGCCCGACGAGCCCGTCAAATCGAGCGTCCTGTTGCGCCCCGGAACCACGTCATCACTTCGTGCGGGCAGGTTCCACAGGACTTGCACGGGCTTCCCGATGCCCCGGTACCGCGTCTCCAGCCAACCGTTCAGAGAGTCGACCGTCGTGATGCCGTCCACGCCCCGTACCAACAGCAATTCGATACGATCGAGCATGGAGGTAGCCACCCGCCTCAACGGGCCCGCGTAAAAACCCATATCGACTGCGTACATCTCTGCGGCGTCGTAGAGCACGCGCCCGCGAAGGAAGCGGGCGATGGGGAGATGCAGGAAGTGGGTCAGAATCCACATCGGCCGGCCTGGGATCCGCTCGACCTCACGCAACAGCCTGGCATAATAGCGCGGCAGCCTGGCAAGCAGACGCAAGCTCCACGCAGGCGCGGGCAACGATATCAGCCGAACCTCGTCGACCAACCCTTCGGGCAGAACCGGCCCCTTCCCGCTGCCCTCGCGATCCCACGCCAACACCGTGATCCGCCATCCCTCTTCTTTGAGCGTCTGCAGAAAAAGGATCTGTCGGGGGGTGAGCACCGCCCAGAAGGCGACGATGACTGCGTGCCGGGTCGGCTCCGCCGCTCGGATCATCCTAGACCCTCCCCGATCTCAGGGCCGAATCGGCCCATGCGCTCGCCGCGGACCGCCCGCGCGACCCCGAGCCCCGATGCGAGCACGGACAGCATGAAGTAGTAGACCCAGGTCAAGGGCGGAACCGCCGGAAGGCCCACGCGGTCCATCAGCCAGCCGGCCGTCGCCATCGCGTAGATCGCTAGCTGCGCGCCCAGCAAGCTCAGGGACAGTAGGTCACCCGCCACGATCGCGAGCCCGAGACTCGCCACGAGCCCCAGCCCGAGGAAGTACGGCGTGAGCCAGCGAAACACCTTGTGAACGAGCACGACGAGTCCCACGGTCCAAGCCGATCGCCAGGGCAGCTCGCGCAGCCCCGCCATGGTGCCCGAAAAGCTGCGCAGCACCATGCGCGTGCGAACCCGAAACTCTGCTCCAGCTTCTCGATGGGCCTGTTCGATCGCTACCGCGCGCGGTTCGTACACCACGCGCGCTCCGCGGCCGGCGAGCTGTATCGGGAGAACGACGTCCTCACCGAAGTCAGGGTTCATCGGCTCGAATAGCGAACGGCGCACCGCCATACACGCTCCGGGAGCCCAAGCGAGCACGCCGAGGGCACTCTCCAAAGACCAGAGCATCTGCTCGAACGACCAATAGAAACTCGTACCGGCACCGGTCTGACTCCGCGTGGGGTCCTTCCACAGCATGCGGGCACCCACACAGCCGACAGCCTCGTCGGCGAAGTGGCTGGTCATGAAGGCGAGAGCGTCCGGCTGCAGCATCGTGTCAGCGTTCGTGAAGACGACGATGTCTCCCGTCGCGAGTGCCACCGCAGCGTTTTGAGTCGCGGTCTTGCCCGCCCCAGCACCATCGTATACGCGCACGCGTGCGTCCCTGGAGGCGAACAATCGTGCGATCTCCACGGTTCGATCGGAAGACCCGTCGGAGGCGACGAGGATCTCCAAGCGATCCGCAGGATAATCCAGAGCCAGCGAGTTCTCGAGCTTCTGCTCGAGCACAGCCGCCTCGTTGTGCGCGGCAATGAGCAGGGTGAGGGACGGAGGCCTTCCGTCCGCTACGTCTGTCCCCATGTCCGTCCCTCGGCGGCCCCAGACTGCAACGAGCACGTGCAGGAGGAGTGGGTATCCCACCCACGTGAGGACGACCAACGCGATGGTGGTCCAGGCGAAAAAAGAGAACGCCATCGTCACGACACGGAGTCAGTCCAGTCGAGCACGACCTGGATGAATTCTTGGTCGTGCGAGGAAACGATGTCGTATGCCGCCGCGAGGTCGGGGGCCACAACCCTATGCGTGACGAGCGGCTTCCCCACCACGAGTCCGGACGCCACGAGGCTCGCGGCGGCGGCGAAGTTCTCACGGCGGCTCCAGCGGTTGAACTCGCTTGTCGTCGCGGTGCTTCCGGAGCCGCGCACGCTGTGCACGGTGATCTCCTTCGAGAAGAAGATCTCACCCGAGACCGAGAAGTGCTCGATGTGGAAGCCCCCCACCACGACCCGCCCCTGATTTCGCACGACCCGCATCGCCGTGTGGACCGCCGAGTCGACCCCTGCCCACTCGATTGCGACGTCGACGCCCCGATCGCCGGTACGGTCGAGCACCTGTTCCGTCAGCTCCGGGTCGGCGGGGTCGAGCGCCAGGCTCGCACCCAACTCGATGGCGAGCTCGCGCTTCCGCGCGGAGCGACTGATCGCGATCACCTCTCCCGCTCCGGTGGCGCGCAGCACCTGGCAGCAAAGGAGCCCGAGAGTACCCATCCCGATCACGGCAACCGCGTCGCCTGCGAACGGGCCCGCACGATGAAGCGCGTGCAGGTTGGTGGCGGTCAAGGCGGTCGCAACCGCATCGTCGGGGGAGATGTCGTCCGGGAGCACCGCCCAGTAATCCGCAGGACCCAGAATCGCATGGCTTCCGTGAGGCTTCATCGCGATAACGAGCTCGCCGGCCTCGATGTCCACCACCTCCGGGCCCATTTCGACGACCCGACCCACGAACTCGTAACCCGGGTGGTACGGATATCCGCGACGCCCGCTCTTGATAGCGGGGTTCGTGCCGTCGTACCACATGCGTTCCGTGCCTGCGCTCACCCCCGTGACGATCGCCTCAGCTCGGACGGAATCGTCCGGTAGCACAGGCATCGCCTGGCGTCGCATATCGATGGAGCGCGGTCCGTCGAGCACGAGGCTGACCATGTCCGGCATAGGAACTCGGTCTTGGAAGGTGTGTAGGTCCGCGGAGAATCTATCGAAGCATGCCCACGGAACCACCCATGGTGCGGTTCCTCGGACTTCCCTACCGGCGCTTCCGCTTCCCCTTCCCCTGCCCCTGCCCCTGGGCCCCGCCCCGGAGCCCCTGCATGACCAGCTGGTACGCCGCTTTCAACGACGCGGGCGCAAACGACGCGCCAGGGCGCACACCCACGAGCCTGCGGGCAAGCGATAGCATCAGGATCGCCTGGAGCAGCCAGGTTGCGGCCGCCGCCCAGGCGACCCCGGCAGCGCCGTACTGCGAGCCCGCCCAAATAGCACCGACGATCCCCGCGCCACCGCTGATCGCAGTCACCCTCAGCATTGGGATTTGGTGGCCGGTGAGCATCAGCGTGATATCAGCCGATCCGGCCCAAACGTTGACCGCCTGCCCGAGGCTCAGAACGGCCAGCAGCAGTGCCGCGTCGCGGTACGGATCGCCAAAGACGACACCCAGAATGGGTCCGCCAGCGATCGCGAACGCGGCCAGCACCACCAGCGCGGGCAGCGCCGCGACGGTCGCGGTGCCTCTCAGCGTCGTCTCGAGAGCCTCGATCTCTCCTCGAGCATGGTAGTCGCTGATGAAGGGCGGTACGACCGCGTTCGCGATCAGGAGCGGCATCTTCACGACGGTCACCAGACGGAATGCCGCGCCGTATAGGGCGACTTCCGCCTCCGGGCGTAGTGCGCCGAGGATCCACAGACCACTCTGGCCGACCACGAAGAGAAGCAAGTGCGTGCCAAGAAGCGGCATCGATACCGTCAGGACCTCCCGTAGCGCGATCTGGCCTCGCGGCAGCGCCCATAGGCGCCTCCACAGTGTCCCCGCGCCGATCAGCAGCGTCACCGCGGCTCCGACGATCGAGACTACCAGCGCCGCCCGGAAACCGAAGCTCACCCCAGAGACGAGCACAACCGCCAAGACGAGGACGAGCACCACGTTGTTCGCGACCCAGCCGAGAAGCACGGCCGCGCGGATATCTCCCAGCGCCCGATGCCCCTCGGTGTGCAGCTCGGCGAGCGCGAGCACTCCGACCCAGATCGCGATCAATCCAGAAACCCGCCCGATGTCCTCGGACTCGAAGAGCCGGCCGGCCAACTCGCCCCCCAGAAGCCACCAGGCCGAGCCTACCGTGACGCTACCCAGGAGTCCGAGCAGGACGACCCGTCCGGCCGCGGCTCGGGCCCGTCCGTCGCGGTCAGTCGCGCGGCTCGCGGCGACCAACCGGACCATCGTCGGCTTGCCCCCGAGCTGAGCCACGAGCACCAATACGGTCATTACGCTGAACGCCAGAAAATAGGCCCCGAGCTGATCGGGGGTGAGGAGTCGGGCAAGGAAGGCATTGATGAGCAACGCGAGCACGGTTCCGAGACCGCGGCCGCCAAAGGCCCAGACACTTCCGCTCAGCAGGCGGCTCACCGAAAGCCGGTGAACGCTCTCCGCCTCAGCGGGGGCCAACGGGCTCCCGCTCGAAGAACGCTTCACCCCAGAACGACCTGGAGACGAAGTAGCTGATCGTCGCAGCCACGAGCAGATTCACCTCGGTGCGAGCGAAGTCCATGTTGAACATGCCGTGCAGCAGCCACATCAAGAGAATGCCGCCGACGATCACCCCGGTTCGGTCGCCCAGGTCGACCGACAGCTTGATGTTGCGCACGGTGTATACGACCAAGCTGATCACCAGCGCGCCCCCGATGACCCCGAGTTTCCACCACGCGAAGCCGAACAGGTTGTGCACGTACGACTTGGTCGTGACCGCCTGGGCAGAATTCGTGTAGTTGAGGGCCGCAGAGAAGTCGCCGGACGCGCCCCACCCCTCGCCCATCACCCCGCCGTACGCCAGAGCCGACCGAAGCTCCGCCAAGCGGTAGCTCACAGCCCACTCCGCGTAGCTGGCTCGATTCAGGAAAGCGACCTCGTACGCATCCGCCAAGCGAGTCTGGGTCAGCGACTGCAGCGGCGTCCAAGCGAGCAGGATTAGGGCGACAGCTATGAAGCCACGCTTCAAGAGCGGACCCGCCCGCGGCGGCGTGGAGAAGACCACCGCATACAGGAACGCGAGTGCCGCGATCACCACCGGGCCGCGGCTGAGGGAGAGCATAGTGCGCCATAGCAGAAAAGGAAGTACGAGCAACAGTCCCGTCCGCACGGTCCCGCTGCCCGGCAGCAAGAGCACCGCCAATACCGCCACGATGAGCGCGTAGTGGTGGTATACGTTGTGGAACTCCCCCGATACCAAGCGTGTGAGCCGAGTATCGAACGCGTCGACGGACGACAAGTCCACGAGCGCCGATACCACGCCGATGCCCACGAAGAACCACATCGCCACGCGCCACTCACGCTCGCGCCGCAGCGTGAACGCAAAGACCGGCAGCAGCGCAAGGGGCGTGTTGCGAGACGCGAGCGCGATGGCCGTGCGGTTGTCCCAACCACCTTCCACGGACAACAGCATGCCGTAAGCGACGACCCCTGCCGTGACTGCCCACACGATCCCTGTGAACTTTACGATGCGTGGCATCGTCTGCGTCGCAGAGCGCACGTGAGACCCGCTCACCAAGCCGATGTAGAGCGCGAACAGAACCAGCGTCGCAACCACGAACGCCTGCAGGTACACCTCCATGACGGTCGTCTGACTGCGCACGAGCCCTCCGACCACGAAGAGTGTGGCCAGCAGGAGGGCGAAGAGGGATCTCATGGGCTCCTAGCGGCGAGACTCTTCCTGAAGCTGGACCTGGCTGGAGGGAAGCCAGTCATCCTCCCCCTCGGGTGAATGCAGTATCCTCAGCACTGTGCGCACGAGGATGGCCAGGTCCGACGTTATCGTTGCCCTCGACATGTACTGCAGATTCGCGGCGATCTTGTCCGGTATCACGGTGGATTCGTAGTACGACTCCCAGTCGGCCACACCGTCCAAAATGTCCTCCTCGTCAAGGTAGGCCAGTGTTGCCGGATCCGTGATGCCCGGCCGAAAGGCCAGGACGGCACGCTGATCCTCGTCATACAACGCTACGAATCGTGGGACTTCCGGTCTCGGCCCAACCAAGCTCATACTGCCCGCGAACACGTTCATGAGCTGGGGTAGCTCGTCGAGCTTCCACTTGCGCAGCCACCGGCCAACGCGTGTTACGCGCTTATCGCCCGCCACCGTGATCGAGGGACCTTCGCATTCGACAGCGAGCTCCATCGTGCGGAACTTCCAGATCCGGAAAATCTCCCCACCCCGCCCGACGCGCTCCTGCCGAAAGAAGACCGGACCGGGCCCGTCCAGCTTCACCGCGACCGCCACGAGCAGCGTTACCGGCAGAAGCACGACGAGCCCTGCGAGCGACAACGCCATGTCCAGAGCGCGCTTCACGGCACGGCCGAGCGGAGTCGTCACACCTATCACGTCACTTCCTTTGGCATATTGTGCCGCGGATCGCGTCCACGATTCGTTCTCCGTCCTCGTCGCTCAGCCCCGGATGCAAGGGAATGGTCACCAGGCGCTCGAAGGCGTCATGCGCCACTGGAAAATCCTCCGTCGTCAGTCCGTACTTTTCTCGGTAGTACGGTTGCACGTGTAGTGGAATGAAGTGAACCGAAGTGCCGATGCCCTGCTCGGTCAGACCGTGAACGAGCTGGTCACGGTCTATGCCGAGAACATCGGGTCGCACCCGTATGGGGAACAAGTGCCAGGCAGGATCGACGCCATGCCTCGTGGAGGGCAACTCCAACCCCTCGATGTCGGCGAACGCCTCTTGATAAAGGTCTACGATCTCTCTCCGGCGCGCCTGCATGCTGTCCAACTTCTTCAATTGACACATGCCCAGCGCCGCCTCCAAGTCCGTCATATTGTACTTGTAGCCGGGCGCGACGACCTCGTAGTACCAGGTCCCGCCCTCCGAGTGACGATCCCACGCCCCTGTCTGGATGCCGTGCAAGCTCAGTACTCGAGCTCGATCGACGAGCGCGGGATCACCCGTGAGCATTCCACCCTCTCCTGTCGTCAGGTTCTTCGTCGCGTAAAAACTGAAGGACGTGAGGTTGGGCGTGGCACCAACCGTCCGACCCTCGTACCGAGCCGGCAACGAGTGGGCGGCGTCCTCCACGACCGCGAGCCCGTGGTGATCCGCAATGGCTTGCAGCGCGTTCAAGTCAGCCGGATGGCCACCGTAGTGCACGACCATGATCGCCTTCGTGCGCTCCGTGATCGCGTTCTCGACCGCCTTCGGGTCGATGTTGAGCGTGTCCGCCTCCACGTCCACTAGCACCGGCTTCGCGCCGACGTGCTCGACCGCGTTCGCGGTCGCGCAGAACGTCATGGTCGGCACGATGACTTCGTCACCCGGCCCGATCTCGAGGACGATGAGAGCGAGGTGGAGTCCCGCTGTGCACGAGCTCAGGCCGAGGGCCGACGGCGCCCCCAGGTACTCGGCGAACGCTGCCTCGAACTGGCGGGTGCGCGGTCCACGAGAGATCCAGCCGGAGCGCAGGGCCTCGGCGACCTCGGCGATCTCCTCCTCCCCAAGGAACGGCGGCGAGAACTCCAGACGTGTGCGGCTATCATCCGTCATTCCGTCGACCAACGCACGCGCGGAGGAATCCGGTCCCTGGCGATCTGATCCTCGTACGCGATCACCTGACGCATCATCGCAGCTAGCACTTCATCGGTCATGTAGGTCGGCTCGAGGCCGAGGTCCAGCAGCGCGGAATGCGCGGGGTTGTAGTAGTGATCCTCCGCCTCCTTCCGTGGGTTCGGCACGTTCTGTACCTCGACGGCGAGCCCAAGCTCGCTCCCGACACGCTGCACGCGATCCGCAAGATCGTTCACCGAGAACGTCTCGGTGAACTGGTTCATGACACGCAACTCGCCGGAATCCGCCCTCGAACGCAGCGCCAACTGAATGCACTGCATCGTATCACGCAGGTTCAAGTAACCACGAACCTGTCCACCGGTCCCGTACACCGTGAGCGGGACTCCCGCCACCGCCTGCACGAGGAAGCGGTTGACCACCGTGCCGAAAATGTCGTCGTAGTGGAAGTTGGGAAGCAGACGCTCGTCGAGATTCGACTCATCGGTCGAGAGGCCGTAGACAGGTCCCTGCATGAGGTCCGTCACGCGCAGTCCGAAAGTGCGCACGTAGAACCAAAGCAGATCGGTATCGAGCACTTTGGTGGTGTGGTAGAGGCTGCCCGCCTGACGGGGATACAGGAACGTGTCCTTGCGCCCCTTGTGCTCTATCTCGATCCATCCTTCCTCGATATCGATGTCGGGCGTCCCGTACTCCCCCATCGTGCCGAGCTTCACGATGTGGCAGTCAGGTGCGTGCTGCATGACCGCCCAGATGACGTTGAACGTCGCGTTCAAGTTGTTCTGGAGTGTCAAGCGCGCCTCGTCGAAGCCCCGCATGGAGTACGGCCCCGACGGCTGCTCCGCATAGTGAACGATCGCCTCAGGCTTGAATTCCCGAACCACGCTCTCGAGGACTCGGTAGTCGGTGACGTCTCCGATACGGACCTCGATGCTCTTCCCCGTCAACTGCTCGAAGAGTCGAGCACGTTCCTCCAGATTCGGGTTGGGCATCAGCGCTTCGGACGAGGTCTGCCGTGCGATGGTGCGGCGCAGGTAGTTGTCCACCGCCATGACTTCGTCGCCGCGGGCAGCGAGTGACATGGAGGTGGGCCAACCCAGGTAGCCGTCGCCGCCCAGGATGAGCACCCTCATCGTTCCGCCATCTCCCAGACTCGGGTCCGCCCCGCCTCGCTGCTTGCACCCCCGTCGCCGTCGACCTCGAGCAGCTCGTGCTCCCTGAGGTACGTGCGGAGCTCTTCGCGCGTCATCGGCCTCTCGCGCGCCGAGTTGTAGGCCTCTTCGACGGTGCCGAGCGCTTTGGGGTGGATGTACTCGAGCTTGCCTCCCAGCGTCGTCGGCACCACCGGATGGATGACGAAGTGGTTCGGCAGCTCCTCCGCGCGCCGGACCTCCTCTTCGTTGAGCAGCTCTTCCCAGAGCTTCTCGCCCATCTTCGCGCCGATGATCTCGATGCGGATCTCGTCCGGATCGTGCCCGTACACGGGCGCCAGCTCCTCGATCATCACGTGCGCGAGGTCCTCGATCCGGAGGACCTGCATCTTGGTCACGAAGACCTCACCGCCCTGCGCCAGAAAGACCGAGTCCATCGTCAGCTTCACGGCTTCGCGCAGCGTCATGATGAAACGCGTCATATCGAGGTCGGTGATCGTGACCGGCCCTCCGTCATGTACCTGGCGGTGGAAGAGCGGAATCACCGAGCCCCGGGACCCGAGAACGTTGCCGAAGCGCGTCGAAGCGAAGATCGGTCGCGGGTCGCGCCGCCGAAGGTAGGCCGCGGTGAAGAGGCGTTCTCCCATCAGCTTCGAAGTGCCCATGACCGAGGTCGGGTTCACCGCCTTGTCCGACGAGGTCAGAATGACGCGCTCGACGCCGTTCGCCTCGGCGGCGTCCACGATGTTCTGCGCGCCGAGCACGTTGGTCTGAATCGCGTCACGAGGGGATTGCTCGCACAGATGCACGTGCTTGAGCGCCGCCGCGTGCAGGACCGTATCGACGCCCTCCATGACACGTTGCAACCGGGCGGCGTCCCGTACGTCGCCGAGCGAGAGCGTGACGAGCGTGTCGAGGTCGCTCGTCTCCTGTTGCAGGAAGAAAAGCTCGCTCTCGTTATTGTCGATCCCGATGATCTCGGTCGGGGCCTCCGTAACGAGTTGACGCAGGATCTCGCGACCTACGGTGCCGCAGACGCCTGTGACGAGAACTCTGCGGCCGGTCCAGTCGCTCATCAGAGCATACCCGAGGGCACGATGCGGTCGCGGGCCGGTGCGAGGACGGGGAGGCGCCCGGAAACCAAGAAGCCGTCCCAGTACTCGACCACATCGCACAGGACAGACCAGACCCTCTCCACGTCCTTTGTCAGCACACGCTCCTCAAGCAGTCACGAGCCTCCCGATTAGCCACCATTCAGCCAACTCTTCGAGCCGCGATACCTTCAACATCCGCTGGGAGCGCTCAAGAATCGCAATAAGGTATCGCGACAAGACCTCCTGCGTAACCAACCGGACCTAAACCTTGGTAGGGCGGTGAGCCCGCCCTTCTCAACCGCTGCGCTCGGGGTCGTCGAACCACTCGAGGAACATTCGCACGCCGTCCCGAAACTCCACGCTGGGCTCATACGCGAGCAGCGCCCGCGCCTTAGATACGTCCGCGTAGGTGCGCTCAACGTCACCCGGCTGCATCGGCTTCTGATCGACAGCGGGCTCGACCCCCATTTCCTCACCGAGCACCTGGATCATCTCGTGCAGCGACACGGTCCGGCTTTCGCCCAGGTTGACGATCTCGAAGAGCGGCTCAGAACGCCGGAGCAGATCGATGGACGCGAGAATCCCCTGGAGGATGTCGTCTATGTACGTGTAGTCGCGTTCGGTGGAACCATCGCCGAACATCGGAATCGACTGCCCTGCGCGCATCAGACGAGCGAACTTGTGGATGGCGAGATCGGGGCGTTGGCGAGGGCCGTAGATGGTGAAAAAACGGAGGGCCAACACCGACAGATCGTGGAGGTGATGATAGGTATGACACGCGAGCTCACCGGCGAGCTTCGTGGCGGCATATGGGGAGATCGGTCGGTCCACGACCAAGTCCTCCCTAAACGGCGCGACGTCACAATTCCCATACACCGATGAGGACGAGGCAAAAACGAAATGTGGAATGCCTCGCTGTCTCATCCAATCGAGCAGCCGCCACGTCCCATCCACGTTGACGCTCGAGTACAGTTGAGGATCCTCGATCGATGGTCGCACACCTGCCTTCGCGGCGAGGTGCACCACGAGGCTCACATCGGACGGCAGGCTATCCAACGTTGCGCCATCTCGGATGTCGCCCTCAACGAGGGAGAAGGTCGAGGCGGCACGGAGCTGGGAAAGGTTCTGCTCCTTGATGGCCCGGTCGTAGAAGTTATCGAAGGAATCGAGCCCGACCACTCGATGCCCCGCATGAACAAGACTTTCTGAGAGGTGAGATCCTAGGAACCCGGCGGCACCGGTGACTAGAATCGAACTGTTCGAAGGTAGAGGCGTCATGAGCCCTCGGGAGTTGGCTCGACTCTCCCGTAGCGGTCCGCCAGGCGCACCACGTCCTCCAAGTGCGGAGTGGACGCCTCCAGGATGTCCACGTCCGTCTCAGCCACCATGCGGTGAACCGTGCCCGTCGTCACATGGAATCGCTGACCCGCTTCCATATGGTAGTCCACGAGCTCGTCGGCTGACGGTCCCGCCTGGAACAGCATCGTGCCGCTCAGCAGGTAGATCGTCTCGTCCTTCCTCTCGTGGTATTGCAGCGAGAGCGCCTCACCCGCGTTCACGTGCAGGATCTTGCCGACGTACTGGTCGGTCTCGGCCCAGATGAGCTCATAGCCCCAGGGCTTCTCGACTCTGCGTGGTTGCTCGATCATATCGTGCGGGCGCGCGCGTCGTGACGCGCCAGCTCCTCCTCGAAGAACGGCAGCGTCCGCCGGATACCATCTCGGATCTCGACCTTCGGCTCCCAGCCGAGGACCTCGCGCGCGACCGAAATGTCCGGTTGCCGGACCTTTGGGTCATCCTCGGGGAGCGGCAAAGACTCGATCGGGGACTTGCTACCGGTCTCCTCCAACACGATTCGTGCGAGCTCCTTGATCGTGAACTCGTTCGGATTCCCGATGTTGGTCGGTTCCGAGCGGTCGGAGTGGAACAGCCGGTAGATCCCGTCGACCTCGTCGTCCACGTAGCAGAACGACCGTGTCTGGCTACCGTCTCCGTACAGGGTCAGCGGATCCCCGCGGAGCGCTTGCACGATGAAGTTCGACACGACGCGTCCGTCTCCGGGCCTCATGCGAGGTCCGTAGGTGTTGTGGGCAAACACACCATTGCCCGCCACGAAGTTCTCGTACTCGGGGACCGAGAAGTCGTAGACGAACTCAGATGCCTCGATCGGCTCGATGTCGTTGACGCGCGCCCATACGATGTCGCCGGAGCGGGTGGCATTGAGCGTCTGCTCCACTCCCTCGTCCCATGTCAGGATATCGAAATCGGAGAGCTCACAGACGGTCACCCGCCAAAAGGGGAATTCCCGGTCACCGTAGCGCTGCTTGAACGTCGTCGTGTACCGCCCCACCGACGCCACGATCCCGAAGCGAAGCAGAAGGTAGGTGAGGTCCGTGGCCAGCCCTTCGCTCACCGTGTTGAAGGCCAGCTCCCGACATTCCGGATATCCGGTGTGGGTGCCGTCGCCCTCACGATACCCCTCCAGAAAGTGCTTCAGGCGGCTGAGCGGAAGCTGGAGGACCCACCGGGGCAAGCGAATGTCGCGCGAATACCCCGTGACCTGGAAGACGTCCCGGAACAGTACGAGGAGCGTCTTGCCGTCGACATGGAGCGAGGGCCCTCGACCGTCCTGCGGCGGAATCACCGTAGGCACGAGGCCGAGCGTGGATTCAAAGATCTCCGCCGCTCGCAGCACGTACTCCTCGTCGGACGAGACAAGAAGCCGATAGGTACCGCGGCTGTCTACATGACATCCTTCTGCGATGAAGAGGCCTAGGAGCCAAAGAAGGTCCGGAGTTACCAGCACCTGCCGCGGCACCGACACCGACTTGCCTGTGCCGAACGCCTCGATTCGCGCGGATCTCGGCCAGGTGACGCCGTGCCGCCGAGCTAGCCTCGCCGCCACCGACAACGGGACCTTGTTCTGTCGCTTCCACGAGCGCCATACGCAGCCGACCGTGTTCCTTTTCCTGACGCTTCCATCGTAGCGCGAACTATTGAGTAACTGCTCGAAGATCTCGTCATGCCATTCGTCCAGAAGCGGAGTGATTCCTTCACCGACGAGGGCCCACCCCCACAGATCCTCCTCGGAATCCGCTGCTTCAACGAAGTGCTGCATGAGGTCCACGTCTGGCAGATCGCGCTCGACAACTGGGAGCCTGGCGGGAATCCCGACGTAGTCGCCGATCTTCAGGTCTCTTACGGGCACGGCCTGGGGACGACCATCGAGCCCCTTAATGAAGACACTGTGGTCGCCTGTCACGCGGATACGACGTCCGTACCGCATACTCACTCGATACGAGTCCTTGCCCCCCGAGGGGTACTTGATGAGGGCGTCCGCCTCTCGGAGCTCGACTCGGAGCGTCTCCGGGTTGAAGGCGGGCACGCGCATCTTCCGCCGGACGATCAATTGATCGGATGAGCGGGAGTCGAAGTAATCCTCGACCGCCTCGATATGCATCGACTCATCGTTGAACAGCATGATGGTCTCATCCGCCATGATGCTGTTGAAAATGCGAACGATCCGCGTATCGACCCCATGGTGTCTGTGGTACGCCATGGTAATCGCTTCGGCAAAACGCTTCGCCTCGTCATAGCAGCCACGAACGCCGATGGGGTTCACGTTGCCCCAGTAGGTCTCGGGCTGAGGATGTACGAGCGGATCCCCGTATACCTCGGAAGTGGAGGCGAGGAGAAAACGCGCACCCTTGGCCAATGCGATCCCGAGTGCGTTGTGCGTGCCGAGGCTACCCACCTTCAGTGTCTGAATCGGGATCTCGAGATAGTCGACGGGGCTCGCGGGAGAGGCGAAGTGGAGGACCCCATCCAGTTCCTCGTCGAAGAAGATCGGCTGCGAGATATCATGCTCGATCAGCCTGAATCCTTCGAACGCTTCCAGAATCGCTGAGTTATCGAGCGAACCCGTCACGAAGTTGTCGAGCCCGACGACCTCATCACCCTCTCTGAGAAATCGCTCAGCGAGATGAGAACCGAGGAAGCCGGCCGCTCCCGTGACGAGTACACGCATGCTCTAGTCGCTGCGCTCCGTCCTGACCGCGACGCCGGCGCGGCCGATGGAGACGTATTCGAAGCCCCTCTCGGCCATCTGGTCCGGGTCGTAGAGATTCCGGCCGTCCAAGACGAGCGGCCGCTCCATCGCATCGAGCATGCGCTCGAAGTCCGGACGCCGGTATGGGTGCCACTCGGTGTGGATTACGAGTGCGGCGGCACCGTGCAAGGCGTCGTAGTTGACGTCCGCGAACTCCACACGATCGCCGAAGCGACGGCGGGCCTCGTCCATCGCGACGGGGTCGTGAGCGACCACACGCGCCCCCCGTTCGAGCAGCCCCTCGATCGTGACGATGCTCGGCGCTTCCCGCATGTCGTCGGTGTTCGGCTTGAAGGCGAGACCCCAAACCGCAACGGTGCGGCCCGTGAGGTCTTCCCCGAGCCGATCGACGAGCCGCTCGAGCAAGATGCGCTTCTGTCGCTGATTGACGTGCTCGACCGCCTGCAGAATCGAAGGGTCGGCACCGAGCTCGCTCATCGTGCGTGCGAGCGCTTGCACATCTTTCGGAAAACAAGAACCACCGTATCCAACCCCTGGGAAGAGGAAGCTCGAACCGATGCGCGTATCGGAGCCGATCCCCTGTCGCACCGCATTCACGTCGGCTCCGGCCTTCTCGCACAGCTGCGCAATCGAGTTCATGAAGCTGATCCGCATCGCCAGCATCGAGTTGGCCGCGTACTTGGTGATCTCGGCAGAAGGAACGTCCATGATCAAGATCTCGCGCCCCGTGCGAACGAAGGGGGCGTACAGATCGCGAAGCACCTCTGCAGCGTACTCCGAGTCCACACCGAGCACCACGCGATCAGGCTTCATGAAATCCTCGATCGCCGCCCCCTCCTTCAGGAACTCGGGGTTCGAGCAGACGTGGACCGTATGCTTCGTCCGCGACTCGATCTCGTCCCTCACACGCTTCGCGGTGCCGACCGGCACGGTGCTTTTCGTGATCACGATCTTCTCGCCATTCATCGACTCGCCGATCGTGCGAGCTACGGCCAGGACGTGCTGAAGGTCGGCCGAGCCGTCCTCGTCCGGTGGCGTGCCCACGGCGATAAAAACGATCTCGGAGGCGCGCACCGCCTCAGGCACCTCCGTGGTGAAACTCAAGCGGCCCGCCTCGAGGTTGCTCTCGATCAGCGGCTCCAGCCCCGGTTCGAAGATTGGGATCTCGCCCCGATTGAGACCGTCGATCTTGTCCTGATCGATGTCGGCACAGATCACGTCGTTGCCGGATTCGGCCAGGCAGGCACCTGCGACGAGGCCAACGTATCCCGAGCCGACTACCGCAATCTTCATATGGTGCCGAGTGAGGTCTTGGAGATGGTGAGGGCCCTAAACTACTTCACCGCCCGCAGCTCGAACAACTGATCCCGAATCAGCGCCGCGCGCTCGAAGTCCAACGCCTCCGCCGCTTCCTCCATCTCCTTCTCGAGGATCTTCATATACTCCTCGCGGTTCACCTCGTCGGCGTAGGTCTCACGCGGCTCCGCGACCACGGCCGGCGCCTCGCGCGCGTCCGCGACGCGTGTCGAGAACTCGATCTCCTCGACGCTCTTCCGGATCGTCTGGGGGGTGATGCCGTGCTCTTTGTTGTGCGCGATCTGGATCTCACGCCGCCGACTCGTCTCATCGATGCAACGCCGCATCGACTTCGTGACGCGGTCCGCGTACATGATCGCTCGGCTGTTCACGTTCCGGGCCGCGCGCCCGATGGTCTGAATCAGCGACCGTCCATCTCTCAGGAAGCCTTCCTTGTCGGCATCGAGGATCGCGACCAGCGACACCTCTGGGAGATCCAGCCCCTCCCGCAACAGGTTGATGCCCACGAGCACGTCGATCTTGCCCAGTCTCAAGGACCGCAGGATCGCCATGCGCTCGATGGTGTCGATCTCCGAGTGCATGTAGCGGACGCGCACGCCGACCGACTGGAGGTACTCAGCGAGGTCTTCCGCCATGCGCTTGGTCAGCGTCGTCACGAGCACGCGCTCGCCTCTCTTCTCGCGCTCGCGGATCTCCGCGAGCAGGTCGTCCACCTGCCCCTTCACGGGACGAACGTCCACCGCGGGATCGACCAGACCCGTCGGCCGAATGATCTGCTCGACTACGACGCCACCCGATCGCTCGATCTCCCAATCGCCGGGTGTCGCCGAAGCATAGATCGCTTTGGGCACCAGACTCGCCCATTCGTCGAACCTGAGTGGACGGTTGTCGAGCGCGGACGGAAGTCGGAACCCGTGCTCGATCAGCGTCTCCTTCCGGGACCGATCGCCCTTGTACATGCCGTTGATCTGCGGCAAGGACACGTGCGACTCGTCGACGATCGTGAGGAAGTCCGCCGGGAAATAGTCGATCAGGCACGCGGGCCGCTCACCGGTCCGGCGCCGACTCGTGTACAGCGAGTAGTTCTCGATCCCTGGGCACGTCCCGATCTCGAGCATCATCTCGATGTCGAAGTTCGTGCGCTGCTCGAGCCGCTGTGCCTCCAGGAGCTTGCCCTCGTTCCGGAACCTGGCGAGCTGTTCGTCGAGCTCGGAGCGGATGAGGGGGGCCATCTCGTCGATCGTGCGACGCTCGGTCACGTAGTGGCTCGCGGGATAGATCGCGGTTCGGTCCAGAGTCGTGATGATCTCTCCCGTCAGCGGATCAAAGCGGGTGATCCGCTCGACCTCATCGCCCCAGAGCTCGATGCGGATCGCCTGGTCGTCGTACGCCGGAAAGACCTCGACCGTGTCCCCTCGTACACGAAAAGTCCCGCGCTCGAAGAGGTAGTCGTTGCGCCGGTACTGGATGTCGACAAGGCCGCGCAGGATGTCGCGCCGGGGTTTTTCGCCTCCGACCTCGACGTGGAGCATCAGGCTCCGGTAGTCCATCGGGCTTCCGAGACCGTAGATGCACGAGACCGACGCAACCACAATGACGTCCTCTCGTTCCATGAGAGACGAGGTCGTGCGCAACCTCATCCGCTCGATGTCCTCGTTGATCGAGGCGTCCTTTTCGATGTAGGTGTCCGTCGAAGGGACGTAGGCCTCGGGCTGGTAGTAGTCGTAGTACGAGATGAAGAACTCGACCGCGTTGTGCGGGAAAAGCGACTTGAGCTCACCGTAGAGCTGCGCGGCGAGCGTCTTGTTGTGCGACATCACGAGCGTCGGCCGGCCGTAATCAGCGATCACGTGCGCGATCGAGAACGTCTTCCCGGTGCCTGTGGCTCCCAGGAGAACCTGCGCGGTGTCCCCCCGCTTGAGGCCTTCGTTGAGCTCGACTATCGCGGTGGGCTGGTCACCCGCGGGCTCGTGCCGTGAGACGAGTTCGAAGGAGGTCACAGCGGTCGGGTGTATGCTCCGAGAGGGACATCATGAGAGGCCTGGAAGGTAGGCGAAGAAATGCCGAAGGAGGAGGGTCGCAGGGCCCTGTCGCCGACCCGCGTAGGCTAGTCGACCGGAACAGTCAACTCTGACACAGTTGCGTTCCGTATCAAAATCTTTCTAACTTTGGCTAATCCAAAGTTTCACGTCTCAGCATACAATTTTCTTAGTATGCAACAACTTCAATATTTGTTATACACTTAGATTCATGCCTTTACTTACATTTGCGCCGCTGTGGGATAGGCTTCTATCTGAGGGTGTAGTGACTATCACTGCGCCGGAATTAGCCGCGCGTGCTGGTGCGACCTTGAAGACCACCTACTGGGCCGTGCACAAGGCAAAGGCACGAAAGAAACTGTTCAGCCCGACGAAGGGGCTCTACGTGCTCGTACCGCCGGAGTACCGCTCCTGGGGAGTCGTACCCGCCGATTGGTTCATCGACGACATGATGCGCCACCTTGGTCGCGCCTACTACCTCGCCTTCCTCACCGCTGCTGCTCGTCACGGGGCCAGCCACCAAGCATCGCAGCTATTCCAAGTGGTCTGCGATGGCAAGGTGGGCGATAGAGATATCGGCGGGATTCGCTTGCGGTTCTACACCGCCTCGGGCATTGCGGCGCGCGCCGTCCAGGGCCTTACCGGCCCCACCGGGTCCTTGTCGGTGGCGACTCCGGAGACCTGCGTGCTCGACCTCGCGGATCGACCTGAAGCCGGCGCCGGGATCAATGTCATTCTCGAAGTCCTCGGGGGGCTGGATCTGGACGTGGAGAAGCTCGTGGAAGCCGCGCGACTCCGCTCTCGCGCTGCTGTTCGCCGATGCGGCTGGTTTCTCTCGCGAACACATCCGGACCTCAAGATCGATCGGCTTCGCGAGCTTGCTTCCCCGGACACGGGCGACCACACCCTTCTCGTCTCTTCAGGAGAGAGGCGAGGGAGCCATGATCACGGTTGGGGTGTCGTGGTGAACACGCTTGTGGAGCAAGCGGCGTGATACCAAGGCCCGTTTTGGCCGCATGGAGGAAGACCGTCCCTTGGCGCGAGGACCGTCAGGTCGAACAGGACCTGCTCCTCTCGATCCTAGCGTTAGCGGTAGCTCAGCATCCTGACACGGCAGAGCATCTCGTTTGGCGGGGCGGAACGTGTCTCCACAAGCTGCACCTGGACCGTCCACGCCGGTACAGTGAGGACCTCGACTACGTCCTCGTTGGTGGCGTCGCACACGGTACCATCGCTAGCGCCTTGCGGGAGATTACCACAGATCTCGGTTTGAGTGACGACCGCTGCGACGTCACCGCTACGCGCATCAACCTCTGGGTATCAGCACCCACGGAAACAGGCCCACCCATCACGATCAAGTTCGAGGTCAATTGCGCCGACGCCGATCCGGTCCTTGACCTGGTATGCCTCGACCATGTTGTCGACACACGCTGGTGGGCCGGCAAAGCGGGCATCCTCACGTTCCAACCAGCAGAATTGGTTGGAACGAAGTTCAGGGCCCTGGCGCAGCGCCGTAAGGGACGGGACCTATCCGACATCTGGCTCGCTCGTCGCGAGCTTCCCATCGCCGATACTGAACTCGCGCAAGCTGCCGATCACTACCTCGACCATGAAGGAATCTCGCCCGCCGAGCTACGTGCCCGGATCGCGGCTCACATCCGAGACCCAGAATTCTGCCATGACCTCAACGTGCTCGCGGCATCCTCCTACGAAGGGTTCAATCCAGTTGATGCAGGGCGCGACCTGATTCGATGGAGCGACTGTCACCTCGACCCCCTTCATGACGCCCGACGCAATCCGAACGCGGTGCGGCGAGAGCAGCTGGAAGATTCGGGTCACACGCCCGAGTCAATCATGTCCGGGTGGTCGCGGATCCACCGGTGGAGCCCGCCGAGAACCACTTCGACATCCGTCAGCCGGCTCGAACACAGTTCGTACAGCTCAGCGTCCGATACGCGATCGTAGAAATGCACTATTCGGTTACGGTACCCCGCCATCTTGACGAATAGCGCCGCCTCGTCCTCCATGAGCACACCCTGGGTGCCGAGGCGCTCCGCCACCTGTCTGTATTCCGCGGGCGCGTCGCCGAAGCCCTTGGCCAGAGTGTGCCGCCCGAGGTCCAAGAGCGCCTCGAGCGCTCTTCTGAGGCACGACTCGGCGGCGTCGACGTTCCGCTGATCCGAGGCGAAGTCCTCAAGAGACGCAAGAGGGAGCATGCGGATGCGCTCGAGCATCTCCCTCACCCAGTCGGACCGCTCGGTCACGACCTTCCGGCTGAGACGATCCGGCGTCATCGCTCGAGATATCGAGAGAGGACGAGCTCCTCGCGCGCTTTCTGGAAGGGTGCCAGGTCCCCGGCTCGTCTCAGCACGTAGAGCTCGTGCTCCGACTGTGCGTCCCGGTCACTACAGTAGAGGAGTTCCCCCCGGATCACGTCCAACGCGAGGAAAGCCTTCGACCCCGGTAGCACGACCAAGTCCACGCGCGGGGCTTCGAAGAGGCACTCCAGCTCCTGAGTCAGCCGGACGACGTCGTCGCCACCGAGTCTAGCGCCAGGCAGCGGCTGTACACCGATATCGATGTCCGATGACAGGCGAGTCACAGCAACACCGTCGGGCTCTCCCCTGACGCGGGCGGCGACCTCCTCGGCGCGACTCCCGAACACGTACATGTCGGCCAGGCCGAAGCGACTACACAGCGCGTCGAGCTCCGCCCGAAGCTCGGAATTCCTCATCACCTCTCAGCCTCCAGGTGGTCGACGCGCGCCTCCACGGAGATGAAGTCCCGCAGTTCGGCGATCTCGGCAGAGGGTCATGGCCAAGCTTGATCAGTTCGACGGAGGTCCGCGAAGAACACCCCCGAAGCTACCGTGAGCCCCGGAACGTGACCATGCCTTGTTGGGACGCCAAGGGACGCGTGGCCGATCGTGGCCAGCGCGCCCACTACTCGCTGCGGCCCTGCCACCACTCGGGCACGCTCGTCTGAGCCCGTTCATACGTCTCGGGCAGACCGATGTCGATGAAGAAGCCCTCGTCGACGACGCCGCTCAGGGCACCCTCCGCCACCAGCGCCGGCAGGAGCTCGGTCTCGATGGACGACGGCGTCCCCAGCCGATCGATCGCTTCCCGGCGCAATGCGTAGATGCCGCCGTTGATGAGCCCCGCTCCGCTTTCGTTGTTCTGGGCGCTCTTCTCAGCGAATCCGACGACGTTGCTTCCGTCCAGCCTGACGCGTCCGTATCGCGCCGTGTCCGGCACCCTCCGGAGTGCGACGGCTCCGAGCTTCCCTGAGTCGAGCAGAGTCTTTCCGACCCGGGGCAGAGAAGCGTCGAACAGCGTGTCGCCGTTGAGCACGAAGAAGCTCTGGTCGAGCCGCTCGCGCAGAAGCGGCAATGCGCCACCCGTCCCCAGTGGCTCGCTCTCGATGAACGTCTCTATCTCCAGCGGCGACTCGAGTCGCGCCAACCACTCCGAGAACGAGTCTGCCTGATGGCCGATGGCGAGGACGATGTTGGTCACTCCCTGGCGCGCAAGGTTGTCGAGCAGCCACTCGAGAAACGGTCGCCCCCCCACGGGCAGCAGTGACTTCGGCTGCTTCTCGGTCAACTCCCCGAGGCGGGTTCCGAGTCCCCCGGCAAGTACGACGGCCTGCCGGATCGCTTCCGTCACTCCGCCGCCGTGCTCATCGCTCTCTGAAATCTCCGCGGTGCGAGCGAAACCAGTCGATGGTTCGGCTGATGCCGGTCTCGAGAGTGTGCGCGGCGCTCCAACCCGTCGAGCCGATCTTCTGGACGTCGAAGACCCTCTCCCGCTGGCCCGCCGGCTTTGTGGTGTCGTACGTGAT
Source organism: Gemmatimonadota bacterium (assembly GCA_022560615.1). Lineage (NCBI taxonomy): Bacteria > Pseudomonadati > Gemmatimonadota > Gemmatimonadota bacterium. The sequence goes on along the minus strand of JADFSR010000039.1, from coordinate 6,951 downwards.
CTCCCCCGTGTACCCCGCGGCCTCCGTGATCGTCTCAGCCAGCGCGCGAACCGTCGTCTGTTCGCCCGACGCGACATTGACCGGCCCTGAAAAGCGTTCGTCCAGAAGGCGGATCATCGCGTCGACGCAGTCCTCGACGTAGAGGAAATCGCGCATCGCCGTGCCGTCGCCCCAGATCGCTACCTCCAGCGCTCCGCTCTCGGTCGCCTCGACGAAGCGCCGGACGAGCGCCGGCACCACGTGCGAGTGCTCCAGGTGGAAGTTGTCGTGCGGCCCGTACAGGTTCGCCGGGAGGCAGTAGCAATAGTCGAGGGCGCCGTGCTCCTTCAGCGCCTCGAGGTGAACGAGCATGCCGCGCTTCGCGTACGCGTACGCATCGTTCGTTTCCTCCGGGATGCCGTCGAGGTACTCCTCTTCCCGAAGAAGCTCTCCCTCCAGGCGCTTGGGGTACGCACACCCCGTGCCCATAGCGAACACATACTCGACGCCCGCATCGACGGCAGCGTCGAGCACGTGCGTGTTGATCAGCACGTTGTCCCTATAGAATCCCGGCTTTTGCGTCGAGTTGGCAAAGATACCGCCTACGCGCGCCGCGAGGTGAAAGAGGATCCTGGGGCGGATCTCCTGCAGTAGCTCACGTGCCACCTGTGCCTCACGCAGATCCCACTCGCTCCCTGTCGCGACGACCTGGTGGCCGTCGGCCCGTAAACGCTCGACGAGGTTCCGCCCGACGAGTCCGGTACCGCCTGTGACGAGGATCGGCGACTCGGTCATTGAGGGGTCCCGGGCTGGTAGTGGATGACCTGCATACCCGTGCGCTCGAAAGAAAAAGGCACGAACAGCAGGTCGGCGAGCCGCTCGCGGACCGCGCGCTGCATCTCCTCGGGGCAGACCAGGATCATGAATCCGCCGGCCCCCGCCCCCAGGATCTTGCCGCCCGTCGCCCCGGCATCGCGCGCAGCGTTGTACGCCTCGTCGATCATCTCGTTCGTGGTTCCAGGGAACTCGCGCTTGCGTAGCCACGTCTCGTGCAACAGGTCGCCGAGATCTCTCATTTCCCCGGCCGAGATGATGCGCAGCGCCGACTTCACCGAATCGTGGATGAAGCGCAGCAAATGATCGTACCCCTCCGGGTCGTAATTGCGCGCAGGTGATACCTGTCCACTTTGGCGCGCCTTCGGGATGTAGCAGAGCAGCAAGGACCGTTGCAATGCCTTCAGTCGCTCGGGCGGAAGAACGATCGGATGGACCACGAAGTCACCTGTCGGATCGAATTCGATGTGGTTGAAGCCGCCGTACGCCGCGGCGACCTGGTCCTGATACCCACCCGGCTCCTTGAGCACATGTCGCTCGAGTCGGATGGCCTCGATGGCGAGGTCCTTGCGAGACAGTAGCCGCCCATCGAGCCCGCCCAGCGCCCCAACAAGGCCGACGCCGAACGCGGAGCTCGTTCCCAGCCCGCTCCACGCGGGCAGGTCGGCGTCGTAGTGGATCTCGATATCGGTCCGCTTGAAGCGCTCTAGCGCTGCGCGGATCAGAGGATGCTGGATCTCGTCGAGCTCGGAGACCAGCTCGATCCGGGAGTAGGCCAGGCGCACCCTGTGATCGAAGAACGGCGGCAACGGCCGCGCTGTCACGTAGCAATACTTGTCGATGGTGGTCGACAGGACGGCGCCACCGAAGCGCTCGAACCAGACCGGCATGTCGGTGCCGCCTCCGAAGAAGGAGACGCGGAAAGGGACGCGCGTGATGATCATCTCAGCCTTACCGCGTCAGGAAGTTCTGGCCCTTGCCGACGCGCACGCGCCAGTAATCGAGCAGGTCCCGCATGGTCGTCTCGAATGGGATCTCCGGCTCCCAGCCCGTGTGCTCCCTGAACTTCGACGTGTCCGGCACCTGCAGGTCTGCGTCGATGGGACGGAGCCGCTCCGGGTCGACCGCTACCTCGATGTCGTCTCGGACGCTGAACGAGATCAGCGTGTCGAGCATCTCTCCGACCGTACAAGAATAGTTGCCTCCGATGTTGTAATACTCCCCCCCGACCGGGTCATGCGTCACGAGCAGATAATACGCGCGCACCGCGTCGCGCACGTCCGCGAATGTCCGTAGTGAATCCAGGTTGCCCACGTTGACCACGGGCGGTATCTGGTCCGCCTCGATCATCGCGATCTGCTTGGCGAATGTGGACTCGGCAAAGACGTCACCACGGCGCGGCCCCGTGTGCGTGAACATTCGCGTCGTCATCACCGTCATCCCATACGCTTCCGCGTAATACCGCCCCAGCAGGTCGGTTCCCACCTTGGATATCGCATACGGTGACGCCGGATGAAACGTCGTCTCCTCCCCGATCGGCACGAGCTCCTTCGGGACACGGCCGAAGACCTCGGAGGACGCGCACACATGGACAACCGGATCGAAGTCCGAGTGCCGGATGGCCTCCAGCACGTGTGCGGTGCCCTGAATGTTGGTCTCGAGCGTGTCGAGCGGCGCGGTGAACGACGTCTGGGGATAGCTCTGCGCCGCCAGGTGGAAGACGTAATCGGGCCTCGAAGTCTCGATCGCTCGCTGGATCGAGACGTAGTCGCGCAGGTCGCCATATACCAGCCGGATCCGATCGCCGCGGTTTATGCGATCCAGGTGGTGCTCGATGTTGTCGAGAGGGCTGCGCCAACGCGCGAGCCCAACGAGGTCCCAGTCGCTGTTGTCGAGCAGGTAGTCGGTGAGGTGAGAACCGACCATGCCGGTGATGCCGGTGATGAGGGCGGTCGTCATGCAGCAACATCGTGCGCGACTTGTTGCTCGATCCATCGGTAGGTCTTTTCGATGCCGTCTCGTAAGGATGCGGTCGGCCTCCACCCGAGGCGCTCTTCGATCAGGCGGTTGTCAGAGTTCCGCCCACGAACACCTTGTGGCCCGGGGACATGTCGAAGCGAGATCTGCTTGCCCGAGATCGCAATGATCATGTCGGCCAACTCCTTGATGGTCACCATTTCGTCGGACCCGATATTTACGGGGCCCGTCCAATCGGATCGCATGAGTCGAAGGGTACCCTCAATGCACTCGTCGACGTAAAGGAAGGACCGAGTCTGGAGACCGTCCCCCCAGACCTCGATTTCCCCACCATCCTCCGCCTGGGCAACCTTGCGGCAGAGGGCGGCGGGCACTTTCTCCTTGCCTCCCTGCCACGTCCCTTCGGGCCCGAAGATATTGTGATATCGAGCAACCCGGACCTGCATCCCGTAGTTTCGCCCGAATGCATCGAAGAGCCGCTCGCTAAAGAGCTTCTCCCAGCCATAGTCGCTGTCAGGAGCAGCCGGGTACGCCGAGTCCTCGGCACAGTTTGGGTTATCCGGGTCCATTTGGTTCCGCTCCGGATAGATGCAAGCCGAGGACGAATAGAAGATCATCTTCATGTTAGCTTGGCGACCCGCTTCTAGCATGTTGAGATTGATCAGCGCGGAATTATGCATGATGTCCGCGTCGTTCTCACCGGTGAAGACGAATCCTGCGCCTCCCATATCGGCGGCGAGTTGGTACACCTCGTCACAAGATTCATCCAAGGCCTTGCTGCAGACATCGGGGTCCCTGAGGTCACCGACGACGAAGTCATCGGCTGAAGTTTCGGAGAACTCCGGAAGCTTGAGGTCGACTCCCCGCACCCAAAGACCCTCTTCTTTGAGTCGGTGGACCAGGTGGCTACCGATAAAACCTCCGGCACCGCACACCAAAGCTCGTTTCATCTAACTCGCTTCAGTTTGCCGGTCTCCGGTTGCCGGTCTCGGGGCGTCACGCCCAGCCCAGGTCATCGTCATCGAAGTGCTCTCTCCGTTCGACGTCCAGAACGCCCTTCACGCGCCCGATCGAGCGGCGAACCTTTTCGAGGTGGGCCAGATCACGCACCTCGACCACGAATTCGCCGTGCATCCCACCCTCCGTGGTCCGCATGTCCGCGTGAGAGATGTCGGTGCCGGTATTCGTGATCGCTTTGGCAACGTCGGAAAGTAACCCGCGGCGATCCGATCCCCGCATGTACAGCTTCACGAAGAATCGATCGCCTTTCTCCGCCGCCCATTCGATCTCGATGCGTCGCTCAGGATCGCGGGAGAGCGCGAGCACATTGGGGCAGTCCTGCCTGTGGATGGAGACCCCTCTGCCGCGCGTGATGTACCCGATGACCGGATCTCCGGGCACCGGCTGACAACAGCGCGAATACCGCACCATCAGGTTGTCCATGCCCTGAATGCGCACGCCACGGCCGGAGATCTTCAGGCGGGCCGCGATCCGCTCCAGCGCGGTGGGTTGGCGCTTGGCGACCTCGGCAGGATCGTGGTCGCTGAAGAACTGCTTGATGACCGCGGTTGGACCGACGTCACCCCGGCCGAGAGCCGCATACACCTGATCGAACTCCTTGTAAGCGAGCGCGATCGCCACCTCGAGGCGCTCATGCGGATCGCTCGGGAGCGTCCGCTTCGCCTTTTTCAGCTCACGGTCCAGCAAGTCCTTCCCGATCTTGAACGCCGAATCGAACTCCTCCACGCGGATCCATTGCCGGATTCGCGTCCGCGCCCGCGACGTCTTCACGAACGCCAGCCAATCTCGGCTCGGCCGTTGCTTCGCGTTGGTCAGGATCTCGATCGTATCGCCGTTCTTGAGCTCACGGGACAGTGGGGCGATGCGGCCATTCACCTTGGCGCCGGCGCAGTGGTTGCCGACCTCGGTGTGAACGGAGAACGCGAAGTCGATGGGAGTGGCGCCGGTTGGAAGGGCTTTCACGTCTCCTTCCGGCGTGAAAACGAAGATCTCGCCTCTGAAGAGGTCCATGCGGAGGAATTCCATGAACTCCTCAGGCTCCGCCGTATCCTGTTGCCATTCCAACACTTGTCGGAACCACGTCAGCGCCTCGTCGACCTCGGTCCCCCCTCGGTGGGCTGCGTCGTCTTCCTTATATCGCCAGTGCGCCGCGATCCCGTACTCCGAGGTTCGGTGCATTTCATGGGTGCGGATCTGGATCTCGTAGCGACGCCTTCCCGGACCGAAGACGGTCGTATGCAGCGACCGATACATGTTCGACTTCGGGGTCGCGATGTAGTCGTGGAAACGCTCCGGGATCGGCGTCCACTTGCTGTGGATGATGCCGAGCGCGGCGTAGCAGCTCTGCACCGAATCGGTGAGAACCCGCATCGCCATCAGGTCGTAGATATCCTCGTACGGTCGCCCTTGCAGCATGATCTTCCGGTGAATCGACCAGAGGTGTTTAGGGCGACCGGTCACCTCGGCTGGGATGTCAGCCTCCTCGAGGGCCTCCTCGAGCGGGCGCCGCATCTCGAGGATCTGGCGCTCTCGCTCCTTGCGGCGCTGCTTGATCTTCTTGGTGAGCGCCGCGTAAGCGTCCGGCTCCAAGAACTTGAACGCCAGATCCTCGAGCTCCCACCGGATCGCGGCCATCCCCAGCCGATGAGCGAGCGGCGCGTATATCTCACGGGTCTCGAGAGCGATCCGTCGGCGCTTGTTCTCGGACAGGTGCTCGAGCGTGCGCATGTTGTGCACTCGGTCGGCGAGCTTCACAAGGATTACCCGGGCATCCTCGGCCATGGAGAGCAGCATCTTTCGGTAGTTCTCGACTTGCTGCTCTGTGGCGGACTGGAACTGGACCTTGCCCAGTTTTGTGACGCCGTCGACGATCGTCGCCACTTCGCTGCCGAAGCGCTGCTCCAGGTCCGCTAGCGAAATCTCGGTGTCCTCGACCACGTCGTGGATCAGGCCGACGATGATCGATGCGGTGTCGAGTCGAAGCTGCGCGAGGAGAGTCGCCACTTCGATTGTGTGGGTTACGTACTCCTGCCCCGACGCACGGGTCTGTCCCGCATGCGCCTCTGCCGCGAGCTCGTAGGCGTCGCGAATCGCGTCGACGTCCAGCCGATCCGCGTACGCTTCCAGAGCCCGGGCGAGGGGGCGGGGGAGGCCGCGGATGGTCGGGGTCGACGGGGGAGTGGTGGTCGACGTCGTAGCCATCTCTCTGAATGTACGGGCAATCGTAGATGTGCGAGGATGACCCGCGCATACGTGGCCGTCCAGAAATGCTCGGAACACCGGTTCCTGGCGAAAGGTCCGGATGGTCTCAGTCGCCTACACCCCCCGGAACACCTCGAGGAGCGGGATCTCGAAAGCGCGGCCGGCGACATGCCAGCGCAGGACGTCCCTGACCTGCTCCGGCTCCTCCGATTCCGGGCGCCAGACCTCCACCATTCGCTCGTCGATGTCGATGATCCACACCTCCTCCACCCCGCTCTCCAGATAGCGCTTCCGCTTGAGGTTCCGGTCGTAGCTCTTGCTGCTCGGCGACAGGATCTCCACCACGAGGTCGGGGGGACCGTGCACGTCCCCTTCGGGATCGGCGATCTCCAGTCGGTCCTTCCGGATGAAGACGACATCCGGCTCCAGCACCAGCTCGTCGTGGAGGTGCACGGTGATGGGGCCTACAGCCATCCCCAGATCGTGCTCGCGGGCCCGCGCCTCCAGCGCCAATATGACGTCAACGGCTACCCGCTGGTGGTTGACCCGCGGCGTGGGCGTCACGAACAGCTCGCCGTCCACGATCTCGTGGCGCCGGTGGTCTTCCGGGATGGTTTGGTGGTCCGCGTAGGTGTAGCGGACGGTTGAAGCTCGACGCACCGGAGGCCTCCAGAGGTGGCAGGGGGACAACGCATGATAAGGGATCGCAGCTCGGGGCGGGAAGTGCCTGGACGTTGAATGCTCCGGAACGCTGCCGCTTACGGACGGGCGGGAGAATGGTGGAATCGGAACGGATATGGCAGTCCCGATGATCCTTATCCTCAGCTCCGTAGCAGCTTTGCACCGAATCGGTGAGAACCCGCATCGCCATCAGGTCGTAGATCTCCTCGTAGGGTCGCCCTTGGCAGCATGATCTTCCGGTGGATCGACCAGAGGTGC
>JADFSR010000038.1 GCA_022560615.1 Gemmatimonadota bacterium | reverse complement strand
TTGAGCTCATCGAAGCGGACAAGATGCCGACTCGTTCCGTCGAGGAAGAAACAGAACATCTGGTGGAAGAGCGTGGCCACAGGAAGCCCTTTCGAACTCTTGCGCATCGAGCCGAATAGGCGATCGAGGTGGGGCAAGATCTCGAGGTTACGCACGTAGCGGCTGAACAGAGCCAGGCCACCTCGGCCCGTCAGGGTGTCGGACGTGACCTCAACACCATCGAACAGCGGTGGAGCAGCATTGCGCGAGGAGAGCGACTCGGCGATCATCACTTGGCACCCTTTGGGTTGAGGGCGGTGGCGACCGCCACTGGCTATAACTTGTTGCCTACCAGTAACTTAACCCATAGGGTGCTCTTTTTCTACCTCAAGAATCGCTCAGTTTAGGTGTAACTAACTCATGTCCATCCACGACAAGCTTTCTCGCCTCGAGGAACTGCGCCACGCCGCTGAACAGGGCGGGGGAAGCGAGCGGCTCCAGGCCCAGCACGATCGTGGCAAGCTGTCGGCGCGAGAGCGGCTCGACCTGCTCATGGACGAGGGCTCGTTCGTCGAGCTGGGCCGCTTCGTCACCCACCGGTCTACCGACTTCGGACTAGCCGACAAGAAAATCCTCGGCGACGGGGTCGTGACCGGGTACGGCACCATCCACGGTCGCCTGGTCTATGTTTTCAGCCAGGACTTCACGGTCTTCGGAGGTTCGCTGTCCGAGGCGCATGCCGAGAAGATCGTGAAAGTGCAGGACATGGCGCTGAAGAACGGCGCTCCACTCGTCGGCCTGAACGACTCGGGCGGGGCCCGGATTCAGGAAGGCGTGGCGAGCCTCGGAGGCTATGCGGACATCTTCCTGCGCAATACGCTGGCCTCGGGCGTGGTCCCGCAGATCAGCGTCATTCTGGGGCCGTGCGCGGGCGGCGCAGTCTATTCCCCAGCGATCACCGACTTCGTCTACATGGTCCGCGGATCGAGCTACATGTTCGTGACCGGCCCGAACGTGGTGAAGACCGTCACGCACGAAGACATCGACCTGGAAGGATTGGGCGGCGCCGATGTGCACTCCTCCAAGTCCGGGGTCGCTCACTTCGCGTGCGACTCGGAACCAGAATGCCTCGCTGCGGTCCGGGAGCTCCTGCTCTACCTGCCTCAGAACAACACCGAGCTGTCGCCGGCGCTCGATTCGTCAGATCCGCACGACCGCAAAGATGATGAATTACTCGAGGTAGTACCGGATAACCCCAATAAGCCCTACGACATGCGTGATGTCATCACGCGCGTCGTAGATGACGGTGCCTTTCTCGAGGTACACCAACGGTTCGCGCAGAACATACTGGTGGGATTCGCCCGTCTCGGGGGGCGCGCGGTCGGTATCGTGGCGAATCAGCCCTCCTTTCTCGCGGGTGTGCTCGACATCGACTCTTCGGACAAGGGTGCTCGCTTCGTACGCTTCTGCGACAGCTTCAACATTCCGCTCGTGGTGCTCGAGGACGTGCCGGGCTTCCTACCGGGCGTGGCTCAGGAGCACGGCGGGATCATCCGCCACGGGGCGAAGCTGCTCTATGCATTTGCAGAGGCCACCGTACCCAAGGTGACCGTGATCACCCGCAAGGCGTACGGCGGAGCGTACGACGTCATGAGCTCCAAACACATTCGGGGCGACGTGAACCTGGCGTGGCCACAGGCCGAGATCGCGGTGATGGGGCCCCAGGGTGCGGTCGAAGTCTTGTTCCGAAAGGAGATCGCCAGCGCCGACGACCCACAGGCCGTCACCGACGCGCTTATCGAGGAGTACCGCGAGAAGTTCGCTCACCCCTATATCGCGGCAGCGCGCGGCTACGTGGACGACGTCATCGACCCTCGTGAGACCCGGCCGCGTCTCATCAACGCACTCGACATGCTCCAGAACAAGCGCGACGAGAACCCTACGCGAAAGCACGGCAACATCCCGCTCTAGAACGGAAAGTTCAGCCCTCGTTAGGGCTCACGCTCGCAGCCGCTCTCGCGGGAGCACTTCCGCCGATGGGACAACCCTCCCCAGCGTCCGTGCATCCCAATCGAAGAGCAGATCGGAAGAGTAGGAATTCCACGCCACGGAGGGACGATTCATGAAGATGGCCCGCCTTAGAGTGATGCTGCAGCTGTTCAGCATTGCCGCGCTCGCCTCCACGATCTCAGCCGCCCCTGCCTCCGCGCAGAACTCGGGCGACTGCCGATGCGTCGATCGCGACGGTAACGAGATCGAGAACTGCTCGTGCTTCGGCGTGAGCCCACTCCGAGGGCTGGTCCGGGGATTCGCTCCAGTGACGGACGCTCGCCGGCGTATCGGGATCTCCGTCGACCCGCAGCAGAGCGCCAGAAATGATACGCGCGGCGCCCGGGTGACGGCGCTCATGGAAGACGGTCCAGCCGCAGAAGCCGGAATCCGTGTGGGCGACGTGATCACGTCGGTCGACGGCCACTCGCTCTTCGAGCCGCTTTCGGGAAATGCGGAGGACGACTTCGATCTCGACCAGTCGATTCCGGTACAGCGATTGCTCGCGATCTCCGCTGATCTCGAGCCCGGCCAGGAGATCGAGGTCGAGTACCTGCGGCGCGGCGAGACCCGGACCGCCACGGTAGAGGCGCAAGAGCTTTCCTCGTGGGGGAACGACTCACTGCGGGGTGGCTTCGATTTTCGGTCGGACGACCTCCACGAACTGCGGGAGCGCCTGCAGGAGCTCACCGAGCGCGCCCAGGAGGAAGCCCGACGGAGCAGGGTACGGGTCCGTGCGCCACGGTCCAATATTCGAGTGTTTACGGGCCCTGACGCGTCCGGAGTGATCTTGGGCAACTTCTTGGGCGGTAACCTGCTCACGATCGACATGGGGCGCATCCACGGGATCGAGCTCATGGAGATGAAGCCGGGGCTCGCCTCCTACTTCGGCACGGAGGACGGGATGCTCGTCACCAACGTGGACGAGGATTCGACGCTCGGCCTCGAGCCGGGCGACGTCATTCTCCGCATCGGCGGCCGAGACGCGACGAGTCCGGGCCGGGTCCGCCGCATCCTGAGCACGTACGACGAGGACGAGGAGATCACCCTGCGCATCATGCGGGATCATGACGAGATGACCGTCACAGGTCGCCTAGGCGGCTGACGGGCAGAAACCTCATCTCCCCTGCGGAATCGGGGCGGGAGCACCCACCTCCAGGTGGGACGCTCCCGCCCCTTCTTCGCGTCCATACGGGGGTTTAACTTCGGGCCGCACGATCCCCAAGTCATTGTCCCGTTGACTCTTCGACCCTCCTAGGCGGCCGCGAACGTGATCCGATCTCTGCTCGTCGCCAACCGCGGCGAGATCGCAGTGCGCATCGTGCGCGCGGCCCGCGAGAGAGGGATCCGGACCGTCGCGGTCTTTTCCGAGCCTGATCGCCTCGCGCCTCACGTGCTTGAGGCGGACGAGGCGTACCCGATCGGACCGGCTGCTCCTGCCGAGAGCTACCTCAGAGGGGACAAGCTGATCGAGGTCGCCAAGGCGTCGGGCGCCGAAGCGATCCACCCCGGGTACGGCTTTCTCGCGGAGCGAGCCTCGTTCGCGCAGGCAGTCGAAGACTCCGGGCTGATCTTCGTCGGGCCTAGCGCCGAGACGATTGCCGCGATGGGGGACAAGACCGAGGCGAGGCGGCGAATGGCCGACGCGGGCGTGCCCATCGTTCCGGGCCTGACAGAGACGGTCTCCGACGCGGGAGAAGCCGCCGCCGCCGCCGTCCAGATCGGCTTTCCCGTGCTGCTCAAGGCCGCCGCGGGAGGCGGGGGCAAGGGCATGCGCGTGGTCGAGGCCGAGGCTGACATCGAGCGAGCTTTCGAGTCCGCCCAGCGCGAAGCGCTCGCCGCGTTCGGCGACGACTCCGTGTACCTGGAACGGTATCTGGACCAACCCAGACACATCGAAATCCAACTGCTCGGCGACGCTCAGGGCAACGTGGTGCACCTGGGCGATCGCGAGTGCTCCATTCAGCGCCGGCACCAAAAGCTGATCGAGGAGGCGCCTTCGCCGGTCTTGAGCCCTGAGGCACGTGCCGCTATGGGTGAGGCGGCGGTCCGGGCCGCGAAGGCCGTGGACTATCGTAGCGCGGGCACGGTCGAGTTCCTGTACCAGGACGGCGACTTCTTCTTCCTCGAGATGAACACACGCCTACAGGTGGAGCACCCGGTTACCGAGCTCGTCACCGGGCTGGACATCGTCGACTGGCAACTGCGCATCGCCTCGGGCGAGCTCCTGGACTTCCGTCAGGAAGATGTAGAGCTGAGAGGGCACTCCATCGAGTGCCGAATCGTCTCCGAAGACCCCTCGGCGGGTTTCCTGCCCTCGACCGGCGTCATCACGCGGCTCGAAACGCCGACAGGTCCCGGTGTACGCTGGGACGGAGGTGTCGTCGAGGGCTTCCACGTTTCGCCGCACTACGACCCGTTGCTCGGGAAACTCATCGTGCATGCACCGACCCGCGCCGCGGCGATCTCGCGCATGGCGCGAGCGCTCGACGCGCTCGTGCTCAGCGGTGTGGAAAGCAGCGCGCCGTTTCTTCGACGTGTGATGGACGAGGCGGACTTTCGCTCCGGCTCCTTCTCGGTACGGTACCTGGAGCAACACCCCGAGCTGGTGGAATTCGCCGACTCGGGCTGCGCTCTTCGGGTGGCCGCCGTGACCGCCGCCCTGCTCGAAGAAGAGGACCGTCGGCTGCACCGCACGTTACGGATCGGGGTGAAAGGGAGCAACGCGATTTCAGCGTGGCGCGCGGCTGGCTGGCCTTGGCGGCGGGAGCAGAAATGAGCGATGCCGTAGCGACTCGAGACGCGCTGGCCGACGTGCGCGTGCGCGCCATCGCCTCGAACGGATCCGGCGTCGCGGACCTACCGGACGGACGAGTCGTCTTCATACCGCGAACGGCTCCAGGCGACTACGCGCGTGTGCGGCTGGGCAAGGTCAAGCGCAGGTGGGCGCAGGCCTCGGTCGTGGAGTTGCTCGAGCGCGCCCCGAACCGGATTGACGCTCCGTGTCCGCTCTTCGACAGATGCGGCGGATGCACGCTCCAGCACCTGCCCTACGAAGACCAGCTCAAATGGAAGAGTCTCTTTGTCTCGGATGCCATGAAGCGCATCGGAGGCCTCGAAGTCGATCCGCCAAGCGTGCTGCCATCGCCGGAAGTCTTCGCCTACCGGAACCGGGTCAGTTATTCTCTGCGCCGCCTCCGGGGCGGGCGAGTCGTGGCGGGCTTCCATGCCTTCGGGCGGCCTGCCCACGTGATTGATGTCGCGGATGAGTGCCTGCTTCCCGAGGCTTCGCTCCGGATCGCCTGGACAGCGCTTCGGGAGGGTTGGGGTGGCGGCGCGCGTTACCTGCCACCGGCAGGCCGGCTGCGGCTCACGCTTCGCAGCACGGGAGATGGCGTAGCGCTCGTGGTCGACGGTGGCGCGCCCGGGTGGAGCGCCGGGGACCTTGCCGAGTCGGTGCCCGGTCTCGTAGCGATCTGGCACCGACCCAGCGGGGCAACAAGAGCGACACTCGTTCGCGGATCTGAGGCAGTCACCCAAGGGGGCCCGGACGCGTCGCGGTGGGTGGGAGACAGCTTCCTCCAGGTGAACACCGCGCTTGGGGACGCCCTTCGTGACTTCGTGCTCCAGCGAGCGGAAGCGGCAAGCCAGGTGGTGGACGCGTATTGCGGCGTCGGGGCATACGCGAGAGAGCTCGCACGACGCGGTGCCCAGGTCACAGGCATCGAAGTGGACCCCGCCGCGTGCGCCGCGGCTAGGAACGATGCTCCGGACGAGCTCAGCATCGTGCAGGGGCGCGTCGAGGAACGGCTGACGGCGGTGCTACCGACGGAGGTGCTCATCCTCAACCCACCGCGTTCGGGCTTGCACGACTCGGTGCCAGCAATCATCCGCGCATCCGCACCCGGCCGCGTGATCTACGTAAGTTGTGACCCTGCCACGCTGGCCCGCGACGTGGCCCGCCTCATCGACGCATACACGCTGGTTGAGATCCAAGCGTTCGATCTTTTCCCCCAGACCGCGCACGTGGAGACAGTCGCGGTGCTCGCCCCATCGGGGGACGACGCATGATCTACCACGTGGCCATCGGCAAGCGCACGTTCGAAGTGAAGCTCGGCCCGGACGGAGTCGAGATCGACGGGGTGGCGGTGGACATCGATCTCGCGGGCCTCGAGGGGACCGCGGTGCGTAGCCTTCTGATGGATGGCGACTCCCATCGATTGCTCGCACGTCGCGAGTGCAGAGGGCGATGGGATGTGCACGTGGGAGGTCACCGATTCCAGGCTGAGGTGCTCGACGAACGCGCCATGGCGATTCGGGAGATCACGGCGGCCGTATCGAGACCTGTGGGACCGAGTCCAGTGCGAGCACCGATGCCTGGCCTGGTGGTCAGAGTTGAGGTATCCGTGGACGACATCGTGACGGCCGGGCAGGGGGTGGCCATCATAGAGGCAATGAAGATGGAAAACGAGCTGACCGCGGAAGTGGCGGCGCGCATCTCCGCCGTGCATGTCGCGCAGGGAGACGCCGTCAAGAGGGGCCAGGTGCTCGTCGAGCTCGCAGCCATCGAGCAAGACGAGCAGGACGCCCCGTGATCGAACCCGCCCCGGAGAGGCGAGATGTCTGACGTCGAAGACACCAGGCGCCTCGAAGACACCCGGCGCACGGTGACGACCGACAGCGGGATCGAGGTCGAGCCGTGCTACGGTCCCCAAGACGCCTCCCATCAGCCGGGCGTCTTCCCCTTCACGCGCGGAATCTATCCGGACATGTACCGGGGTCGGGTGTGGACGATGCGCCAGTACGCCGGTTTCGGTACGGCAGAGGAGACCAACGAGCGCTTCCGATATCTGCTCGACCGCGGCCAGACCGGCCTCTCGGTCGCCTTCGACCTGCCAACGCAGATGGGGTACGACTCGGACGGAGCGATGGCGGAAGGCGAGGTGGGGCGTGTGGGGGTCGCGATCGATTCGCTCGCGGACATGCGGCGACTCTTCGACGGCATCCGTCTCGACGATGTCTCCACGTCGATGACGATCAACTCGACGGCGTCGATTCTCCTGGCTTTCTACGTCGCCCTCGGCGACGAGCGAGGCGTGCCCCGGGACTCGCTCGCCGGCACGGTGCAGAACGACGTGCTCAAGGAGTACGTCGCACGAGGCACGTACATCTATCCGGTGGACGCGAGTCTGAGGCTCGTCTCGGACATCATCGTGTTCTGCTCTCGTGAGATTCCTCGCTGGAACGCGATCTCGATCTCCGGCTACCACATCCGGGAGGCCGGGTCCACGGCTCCTCAGGAGGTCGCATTCACATTTGCCAACGGGCTCGAGTACGTGGCGCGTGCAATCAGCGCTGGCCTCGACATCGAATCGTTCGCGCCGCGGCTTTCCTTCTTTTTCGCAGCACACAACGATCTGCTCGAGGAAGTAGCGAAGTTCCGGGCGGCCCGCCGCCTGTGGGCTAGGCTGCTCAAAGAGCGTTACGGCGCCTCCGACGAGTCGTGCCGGCTCCGCTTCCACACGCAGACCGGCGGCTCGACGCTGACGGCCCAGCAGCCGCTCAACAATGTGGTTCGCGTCACCGTGCAGGCGCTGGCGGCCACGTTAGGCGGCACGCAGTCGCTACATACGAACGCTTTCGACGAGGCCCTCGCGCTCCCCACAGAGGAGTCCGCAAGGCTCGCTCTCCGTACCCAGCAGATCATTGCCGCGGAATGCGGTGTCACGCGCACCGCGGATCCGCTCGGCGGTTCGCACTACGTCGAGGCGCTCACGGACGAGATCGAGCGACGCGCCGTCCAATATCTCGACGTCATCGATGAGCTCGGTGGAGCCTCGAAGGCAATCGACTACATGCGGGAGGAGATCCACCGGGCGGCGTATGCCTTCCAGATGGATATCGAGTCGGGTGAGCGTCCCGTGGTCGGTGTGAATCTGCACACCGAGGACGAGGGGCCTGGGCGCGTCGGCCAACCCGACCATTCCGCGCTCGAGCGTGGTCAAATCGAACGCCTCACCGCTTTCAAGGGCGAACGCGACGCCGCCGAGGTGCGGGCTCGCCTCGTCGCGATCCGCGACGGAGCCCGCGGCACCAGCAACCTGTTGCCTTCCATCATCGAGGCGGTGAAAGCCGGGGTGACACTGGGCGAGATAAGCGACGGGCTGCGGGCCGAGTGGGGCGTGTTCGACGGGTAGGCGGTCCAGCCCAGGGCAGTTACGTTCCTGGGCCGTATCTACCGCGGCATTGAGCCCCTTTTTCTTCCCCGTTTTCTACGCATGCCTACGTACGAATACCGCTGCCCGAACGGGCACCAGTTCGAGGTCTTCCAGAGAATGTCCGACGACCCCGTGTCGGAATGTTCTGAATGCGGGGCGGGTGCGGAACGCCAGATCTCGGGTGGCGCCGGCTTCATCTTCAAGGGCGACGGCTTCTACATCACCGACAATCGCTCCGAGGACTACAAGAAAAAGGCATCCGCCGAGATGTCCTCGTCGGGCTCGTCCAAGGACCGGTCCTCAGGTGCCTCGTCGGGCGGCTCGGACTCGGCCTCGTCTTCAGGGTCCTCCTCGTCTTCGGATTCCTCGCCCTCCGCCGGCAGCGGCGACTCGGGTTCCTCCACGTCCACGGGTTCGTCCTCGGACAGCTGATCGATGAGCCGCGCCAAGATTCAGGCCGCGCTGTGCGCGGTTCTGAAGGACATGGGTGTCGAGGAGCCGACCGTGAAGCTGGAGCGACCTCGGGATCCGAGCCACGGCGACGTCGCCAGCAACGTGGCGATGACGCTCGCCCGGGAGCTGGAGCGTGCCCCGCGGCAGATCGCTGAGGAGATCATGGAGCTGCTCGACCTCGAGGCCGCAGGGGTTGAAGCCGTCGAGATCGCTGGACCGGGCTTCCTCAATTTCCGGCTGTCGTCCGGGGTGGTGGCATCTGTGCTCCCTGAGATTCTCGCATGCGATGAGTCGTGGGGGCGGAGCGAGACCGGAAGCGGAGCGCGCGTAATGGTCGAGTTCGTTTCCGCGAACCCGACCGGACCCCTGCACATCGGCCACGGCCGCCAGGCAGCGCTCGGGGACGCGATTTGTTCGCTTTTGACCTGGACCGGCTGGGACGTGCATCGCGAGTTCTACTACAACGATGGCGGCCGGCAGATGGAGCTGCTCGCCCTCAGCGTGTACGCGCGCTATCTGGAACACTTCGGTGGCGAGGCGGAGATCCCCGAAGGCGGATATCACGGCGGGTACGTAGCGGAGATCGCAGAGCGCTTGGCCGACGACGTCGGAGAGAAATACCGAGAGGGCGTCAGCGAGGAGGAACTGGACGAGATCCGAGCCTTCGCGGTACGCATCCTCCGCGCGGAACAGGACCGCGACCTCAACGATTTCCGGGTCTTCTTCGACGAGTACTACCTCGAGTCGTCACTCTACAGCGAAGGCCGCGTAGCGGCCGCCATCCAGGCTCTGAAGGACACAGGGCTCGTGTACGAGCACGAGGGAGCGACCTGGCTCAAGACGACGGAGTTCGGTGACCAGAAGGACCGGGTCATGGTGCGCAGCAACGGGCTTCCCACATACTTCCTGCCGGACGTCGCCTACCACCTCCACAAATGGCAGCGAGGCTTCCACCGAGTCATCAACGTCCAGGGGTCGGATCACCACGGAACGGTGGACCGCGTGCGCGGCGGTACGCAAGCGCTCGGCCTGCCCGAGGGATACCCCGAGTACGTGCTGCACCAGATGGTCCGCGTCACGCGCGACGGACAGGAGGTGAAGTTCTCGAAGCGCGCGGGCTCTGCACTCTCTCTGCGGGAGCTGTACGACGAGGTCGGAGTCGACGTCACGCGCTACTTCTTCCAGATGCGGAAGCCGGATGCGCAGATGCTCTTCGATGTCGACGCGGCGCTGGACCAGTCCGACAAGAATCCGGTGTACAAAGTTCAGTACGCACATGCGCGCATGTGCTCGATCTTCGCAAAGGCGGGAATCGCAGCCGAGTCGATCGAAGCAGGCGCGACGGATCTGAGCGTGCTCGACCACGAACTGGAGCGCGAGCTCGTCAAGAACCTCGGCGAGTTCACGGAAGTGATCGAGCGTTCTGCCCGGCAATCCACACCGCACACGCTCTGCGAGTATCTCGAGCAGACGGCAGGCTCGACGAACGGGTGGTATCATGCCGGCAACCCGAGCCGTAACCCCGAGCTCGCGGTGCTGGCAGAAGATCCCGAGTTACGTCGAGCTCGTCTCGTTCTCGCTCGCGCGGTGCAGATCGTGCTGAGGAACGGCCTCGCTGTGCTCGGCATATCAGCGCCCACACGGATGGACCGTGCGGTTCTGGACGAAGAGCCCTAGGTGGAATCTTCTCGAGTTGATGGCATGTCGATTCTCTGCGTAGGTAGCGTCGCGCTCGACTCGGTCGAGACGCCGTTCGCCAAGGCCGACCGCGTCCTGGGTGGCTCGGCCGTCTACTTCGCGTCGGCGGCAACACTGTTCGCGCCAGTTCGCGTCGTGGGCGTCATCGGCGACGACTACCCGCTCGCAGAGCTCGGCTTCCTAGCAAAGCGGGGAGCCGACCTCTCCGGCATCGAAGAACGGGAAGGCAAGAGCTTCTTCTGGGCCGGACGCTATCACTCGGATCTGAGCGGACGCGACACCCTCGCTACCGAGCTCGGCGTATTCGCGGATTTTCAACCGAAGATCCCGGAGCCGTTCCGGCAGTCGCGCCTCGTGTTCCTCGGCAACATCGACCCCTCGTTGCAGCACGACGTGCTCGACCAGGTGGAATCTCCACAGGTAGTCGCGTGCGACACGATGAACTACTGGATCGAGGGGAGCCGAGAATCGTTCGTCTCTCTGCTCGACCGCGTCGACATCCTCATGGTCAACGACGAGGAGGCACGCCAACTCGCCGACGAACCGAATCTGCTGAAAGCGTCACGGTGGATCCGTGAGCGTGGGCCCGACATCGTCGTGGTGAAGAAGGGGGAGCACGGCGCGATCCTCTTCGCCGACGACTGGCTCTTCTTCCTGCCAGGATTCCCGCTGGAAGTGGTTTTCGATCCGACGGGCGCAGGAGACGCCTTTGCGGGTGGCTTCATGGGTCACATGGCAGCTTCGGGATCGCTGGATACGGCCGACCTTCGGCGCGCGATGGTGTATGGATCCGTCATGGGCGCGTTTACGGTCGAGAGCTTCAGCGTGGATCGCTTGATCGATCTGACGCCCGATACCATCGAGGAACGCATGTTGGAGTTCCATGAGATGACCGCATTCGAGGCACACATAGAGGTGGAGGAACGTGTCTGAACGGCTGAGCTACCGGGAGGCCGGCGTCGATCTCGACGCCGCGGAGCGAGCCAAGCTGGGCCTGAAGGATCTAGTCGCCTCCACGGCAGATCGGTTCACGCTCTCCGAGTTGGGCGCGTTCGGCGGACTGTACCAGGTCCCGGAAGGCGAGGACACGCAGGTGCTCGTCGCGAGCGCAGACGGCGCCGGAACGAAACTGAAGCTGGCTTTCGCGACGCAACGGCACGACACGGTAGGCCAGTGCCTCGTGAACCACTGCGTCAACGACGTCCTGGTGCAGGGAGCGCGCCCCATCTTCTTCCTCGACTATCTCGCGACGGGAGAGATGGACGAGGATGTCGTCAAGGAGGTAGTGCGAGGCGTCGCGCTCGCCTGCAAGGCGAACGCCTGCGCGCTTCTGGGCGGCGAGACCGCTCAGATGCCCGATTTCTACGCCGCCGGCGAGTACGACCTCGCAGGTTTCATTGTCGGGATCGTGGACCGGAACCGCATCATCGACGGCTCGCGCATCGAAAGCGGCGACCTGCTGGTCGGCTTGGACTCGTCCGGCCTGCACACCAACGGGTACACGCTCGCGCGCCGGATCGTATTCGACGTGATGGGCCTCAGCGTGGGAGACGAGCTCCCCGGTACCGGGCGCTCCGTCGGCGACGAACTACTGACCGTGCACCGGAGCTATCTGCCCGTCTTCCAGGGACTGCTCGATAGCAACGTCGTCCACGGCCTGGCGCATGTCACCGGAGGCGGTATTCCAGGAAATCTGCCGCGTGTCCTGCCGGACGGGCTCGGCGCTTCCATCGACCGTGGGAGCTGGCGAGTGCCGGCGGTGTTTCGGACGCTGCAAGACGCCGGCAACGTCGACCGTTACGAGATGGACCGCGTCTTCAACATGGGTATCGGCATGCTCGCGGTCGTGTCGGAGGGCGAAGTGCAGGCCGTGGTCTCCGCCGCGGCTGAGCACGGCATTGGCTCGCGGGTCATCGGCCGGATCGAGCCCGGCGGGGGCGTCGAATACCAGTGATGCGGCATCTCGCGTGGGGCGCCCGCTTCGGTCTCGCCCTGATGGTCGCCTTCTCCCCGGGGCTCGCCGCGCAAGACGTGACCAGCCTATCCGATCGTTGCCAGTCGGTTGCGCCCACGTCGACAACGCAGTGTCTCGAGGGGTCGATCGCGTCCCAGGCATTGCTCGGGCACACCGGGCTGGTGGCTGGGCTCGGGTCCGAGATCGCTGGAAGCCCGACCACGCTCGGCCGGCGGATCGGCAGCACACCCCGAGTCGCGCTCTCGCTGCGCGCCGGCGGTCTGGACGCGCGGCTGCCCGACCTGACGGACCGCCAAAACGCGCCCGCGAGGGAAGCCAGATTCTTCTTGCCCACGCTGCACGGCAGCGTGGCTCTCGGAGTATTCGACGGATTCCGCCTGATGCCGACCGTGGGGGGGTTCCTGTCGCTGGACCTGCTCGCTCAGACGAGCATGATCTTCCTCCCGAAGGGCCAAGGTTTCGACGGGCCGGTTGGCTCACTCTCCCTCGGCGCGCGGGTCGGCATCCTGCGGGAGTCTTTCACGCTACCGGGCATCACACTCTCCGCTTCGCGGAGGCTGCTCGGTGTCGTGCGCATGGGAAGCGTCCCGCTCGGCGATCCGACCGAGGTAGAGGTCGACCCAAGCGTCGCCTCGTATCGTATCGTGGTCGGCAAAGATCTCTTCGCGGTCGGGCTTCTCTTGGGCGCGGGGTGGGACGTGTATTCGACGGCCGCAAGGATTGGTGTCGCGGATGATCTCGCCGGCTACGTCACCGTGGAGGCACGTCTGAAAGCGAGCCGACTGCTCTTCTTCGGGGGCGCGTCCTTGAACTTCCTGGTGTTGCAGCTGTCGGCGGAGTTCGGGTGGGCCAAAGGCTTCTCGGCACCCTCCGGCTACGCCGGCGCGGCGTTCGATCCGACGCGGGGATCCGTGTTCGGGAGCCTCGCGGCACGGCTGACGATCTGACCATGAACGACGAACGGCTCAGCCGAGAGGACGTGGCCCACCTCGAGCGGGCTAGAACGCTCGCGCGGCGTGGCTGGGGGCGTGTGCACCCCAATCCGCTCGTGGGCTGTGTGATCGTGCGTGACGGACGTCTGGTGGGGCAGGGATATCACCGTGAATTCGGTGGACCGCACGCCGAGATCGTCGCGCTCGAGGAAGCACGCAGTGGCGCGGAGGGTGCTACCGCCTTCGTGAGCCTCGAGCCGTGCAACCATGACGGCAAGACCCCTCCGTGCGCGAGTGCACTCGTGCGCGCGGGAGTGTCTCGTGTCGTCTACGGGGTCGCCGAGCCTGGCGCCTGCGCCGGCGGAGGCGCTGACACGCTGCGCCGGGCCGGGGTGGAGGTCGTGGGCCCCGTGTGGGGAGAGCGGGTCGGGCGCGCCGAGAATCCCGCATTCTTCCACACCCAGACCCACAAGACTCCGTACGTCGCCTTGAAGTTGGCGATGAGCCTGGACGGGCGCATCGCCTCGGCTCCGGGTGAGCGCACCCGCATCAGTGGATTGGAGGCGGAGCGGGAGGTGCACCGTCTCCGCACAGGTTTCGACGCCCTGCTCGTAGGGAGCGGCACGGTGCGGGCTGACGATCCTCGCCTCACCGTGCGCCTGGTCCCCCCCGGCCGCACCCCCGTGCGGCGGCTGATCCTCGACGCTCGCGGCAAGCTACCTGAGAACGCTGCCCTTTTTGCGGACGTCGCGGACGCACCCCTACACGTATTCACGCGCGAAGACCTCGACGAGGGCGACATCCGGCGGCTGGAATCCGCTGGCGCCCAGCTTCACCCGGTCCCGCACGACGAGAACGGGCTCGATCTGGGTTCGGTTCTGAGCGTCGCTTGGGAAATCGGCATCGAATCGATTCTTTGTGAGGGCGGCGCGCGCCTGGCCGGGAGCCTCTTCCGGGAGGACCGTGTGCAGCGACTTTATTTCATCATCGCGCCCATCACTCTTGGCTCCCAAGGTGTATCCGCGTTTTCTGAGGAAGCGGGAACCCTCGACTGGAGCGGTTTCTCGCCGGCGTTGGCTCCGCAGACCTACGGGCGCGATACGCTCATCGTGCTGGACAGGGAGGGAGGCTGATGTTCACCGGCATCGTGGCGAATACCGGCACCTTGGCTCGGATCGAGACGTTGGACTCGACCCGTAGGCTCTGGATAGAGGCGCCCGAGATCGCCTCCGAGCTCCGCGCCGGTAGTTCGGTCGCCGTCGACGGGGCGTGCCTGACCGCCACGGCCGTCGAGGGCACGAGCTTCACGGTCGATGTCATCGCAACGACGCTCGAACGGACCGTTGCCGGAAGCTACCGGGAAGGGCAGCGGCTCAACCTCGAGCAAGCCATGGTGCTGGGAGACCGCGTAGACGGCCATCTCGTTCAGGGGCATATAGATGGTGTTGGTCACCTGATTCATATTGTGAAGGACGGTGAGTACTGGTTGATGGACTTCGAGGTCCCCCTACGGGTGTTCGATCTGACCGTAATGCACGGATCGATCACGCTCAATGGGGTAAGCCTCACCGTCAGCGAACTGCTACCGAATCGGGTTTGCCGGATCGGGGTGATTCCGTTCACGTATCAGCATACGAATCTCGGTACCCTCACGGCCGGCACACCCGTCAACGTCGAGGGTGACATGATCGGCAAATACGTCGAAAGAATCCTCGCGAGCCGCGCGGACCCGGAGAGGAATAGATCATGAAGCTCGACCGAGTCGAAGAAGCCATCGATGAAGTCCGCCTGGGGCGGATGGTCATCGTGGCGGACGACGAAGATCGAGAGAACGAGGGCGACTTGGTAATGGCCGCGGCGATGGTCACGCCGGACCACGTGAACTTCATGTCGAAACACGGGCGGGGCCTGATCTGTGTGGCCCTGACCCCGGAACGGGCGGACGAGCTCGAGCTCCCGCCGATGACCGAGCGGAACACCGACCCCCAGGGGACGGCGTTCACGATCGCGGTCGACGCCCAAGAGCGCTTCGGGGTCACGACGGGAATCAGCGCGCACGACCGCGCAAAGACCATCCAGGTCCTGACGGACCCTGAGACCGTGCCGGGCGACCTCCGCCGGCCCGGACACATGTTCCCGCTCCGTGCGAAACCCGGCGGTGTACTTCGACGTGTCGGGCAAACCGAAGCCGCGGTCGACCTCGCGCGGCTCGCAGGACTTCCCCCCGTTGGCGTCATCTGCGAGATCCTCAACGAGGACGGCACGATGGCACGTCGTTCCGAACTCGAGGCCTTCGCCCAAGAGCACGAGCTAAAGTTCATCACTGTCGCTCAGCTCGTGGCGTATCGGCTGACCAAGACGCGCATCATCCGACGCATGGCGGAAGCCGCACTGCCGACGCGCTTCGGGGACTTCCGGGTCTTCGCGTATGAGAGCATCCTCGACCAGCGCGAGCACCTCGCGCTCGTGAAGGGCGACATCACTGGGAAGGCAAGCGTGCTGGTGCGCATGCACTCCGAGTGCATGACGGGGGACGTGTTCGCCTCCGCGCGGTGTGATTGCGGAGAGCAGTTGGCTGCTGCGATGCGTCAGATCGAAGAGGAGGGGCGGGGCGCCATCATCTATCTGCGCCAGGAGGGCCGCGGCATCGGTCTCGTCAACAAGCTCAGGGCCTATGAGCTGCAGGACGAAGGCATGGACACGGTCGAGGCCAACCGAAAGCTCGGCTTCAAGCCCGACCTCCGCGACTACGGCATCGGCGCGCAAATTCTCCTGGATCTCGGGCTGCACTCGATCCGGCTGCTGACGAACAACCCCCGCAAGATCGTTGGCCTCGACGGCTACGACATCGAGATCACGGGTCGTGAAGCTCTCCTGGTAGAGGCGGGCGTGCACAACCAGCGGTACCTCGAGACCAAGCGCTTGAAGCTTGGACACCTCCTGTGAGCACCGACGGTTCCTTCGTCGACAACTCAGGAGGTTCATTGCAAGCAGCCGGGCTCCGGCTCGCGATCGTGGTGAGTCGGTTCAACGTCGACATCACGGACCGTCTTCTGAGGGGCGCGCTCGCATGCCTCGAGGAGCACGGCGGGGTGCGCGACGACGTGGAGGTCATTCACGTGCCGGGAGCGTGGGAGCTACCGCCGACGGCTGCCCGCATCGCCCAGCTGGATCGGCACGACGCGATCGTCGCGCTCGGCTGTGTGATCCGCGGTGACACGCCCCACTTCGACTATGTGTGTGCGGAGGCCTCCGCGGGTTTGGGGGCAGTGGCCCGCTCGGCATCGATTCCCGTGCTTTTCGGCGTATTGACCACGGACGATCACGCACAGGCGCTGTCCCGCGCGGGAGATGGGAAGGACAACAAGGGGTATGAGGCCGCGTTTGCCGCACTCGAGATGGTGAGCGTGTACAGGGCTCTAGAACGTCGGTGACCGAAACCGAACGTCTCGGGCTCGCCGAGCGTATCGATCGGAGCCGAGCGCGCGCGTGGTTGCTTCAGATCCACTACCGGTGGGAAAGCGCGAGCGGCGACGGGAGCCTTCGAGACGCGCTCGTGGACACTGTCGCGACTCGGAGAATCTCACCTCGCAGACTTCCGTACATCCGCTCGGTGCTCGGGCTACTCGACGAACATCTCGATGAAGTGGATGCGACGGTGTCGAGCGCCTTGGACAACTGGAGGCTCGAGCGGGTCTCGAAGATCGATCGCGCGATCCTTCGCATCGGAGCTGTCGAGATTCTGTACATCGAGGAGGTTCCCCCGAAGGTCTCGATCCAGGAAGCGATTCGGCTCGCGGAAGCGTACGGTGGCCCGGACTCGCCGCGGTTCGTGAACGGCGTTCTCGACGCACTCTTCAAGAGGCATGAAGGTAATCCGTCGTGAGCGGAACCGCGCCGATGCGCGTCCTGGTCGTGAATTGGCTCGACCGTCAAAACCCGGAGGCCGGAGGAGCAGAGGCGCATCTCCACGAGACGTTCGGACGTCTCGCCGAGCGCGGCCATGCGATCACTCTCCTGGCCTCCGGTTGGAAGGGCTCGGATCCCCGCGCCGAGCTAGATGGCATCGAAGTCCACCGTACCGGTGCGCGCTACACGTTCTCGCTCGCCGCACCCCGATACTTCCGGCGTCAGCTAGGGGACAGACCCTTCGATGTCGTCGTCGAGGACCTGAACAAGGTCCCTCTCTTCACGCGGTATTGGACGCGCATACCGGTGGTTGCGTTGGTCCACCATCTCTTCGGCATAACCGCATTCCAAGAAGCCTCGTTCCCGCTGGCAGCAGCGACATGGTTGCTCGAACGGCCGATCCCGCTCGTCTTCCGGACCACACCCACCATCGCCGTGTCAGCGAGCACTCGGGAAGACCTCGGACGCAGAGGTCTCGACACGAGCCGCATCGAAGTGATTCCGAACGGGATCGATCTGGAGCGCTATTCACCCCACCCCGACGGCGCCCAAACGGCGGAGCCTTCTCTGCTCTACCTCGGGCGCTTGAAGAAGTACAAGCGCGTCGACCTTCTCATGCGTGCGGTGGCTCTGCTCGCCTCCGACGGTTTGCGGGTGACGCTCCGAGTGGGAGGGAGCGGCAACGATCGTCCGCGACTCGAGAAGGTGGCACGCGATCTCGGGCTTGCGGACAGGGTCCACTTCCTGGGCTTCGTGGAGGATGAGGAGAAGCTGGATCTGTTCCGAACGTCTTGGCTGCACGCGCTGACATCGCCGAACGAGGGGTGGGGCATCTCGATCATGGAGGCGAGCGCCTGCGCCACACCCAGCGTAGCGAGCGACGCCCCCGGTCTCCGCGAAAGCGTCGTGGACGGAGAGACCGGGCTGCTGGTGCCTCACGGAGACGTGCGCGCACTCGCCGACTCGATCGCGTCGCTGCTCAACGATGACGAGCGGCGGCTGGCGATGGGCCGACAGGCGCGGAGCTTCGCGGAGCAGTACTCGTGGGACGCATCCGCGGACCAGATGGAGGCGTTCCTCCGTCGGGTGGTGGCCGGATCGGCGCTCGGCTAGTTTTTAGGGAGGGCGGTCTCCTAACGATCTTCTCGGGAGGTTCTCGTGAGAATTCAGATCACGGCCCGACACTGCAACGTCCCGGATACTCTGCTGAGACGTACCGAGGAGCAGATTCAGAAGCTGAGCCGGTACGATCCCCGCGTCGGCTCGGCAGAAGTGACCTACACCGAAGAAAAACGCTCCAGGAAGGCCGAGGTGGTCCTCCACATCCACGGCGCAGAGCCTGTCGTCGCGCATGCCGAGGAGCGTGAGTTCAGGTCCGCGCTCGACAAAGCGATCGACCGGATCACGCGCATGTTGAAGCGAGAGCGGCAGCAGCATCGCGATCACTGGGCCCCGCCGCTTCCTGTGGGCACACGTGAACCCGAGCCGTCTTGAAGCGTCCCAGCCTCATTGGAAGGCTGGTCGAGAAGTGAGGCCCCACTGACCCCGAAGAGCGTTTCTGTCCGGGAGATCCTGGAAGCCAAGCGGCAGACCTTGGGACTCGAGGTCCTCACCGAAGCCACGTCGCTCGATCGTCCGGCATCGGATCCCGATATCACATCGCCGGGCCTCGCGCTCGCCGGCCACACCGCGCGTACACCTCGTGGGCGTATGTGGGTGTTCGGCGAGACGGAGATGACCTACCTCGGGGCGCTCCCCGAGGCGGACGCTCGCAGCCGCCTCGCGACTCTCTTCACCTTCGACGTGCCGGCTGTCTTCGTCACGAAGGGTCAGCAGGTCTCGGAGTACTTTCTCGAGGAGGCCGTCTCCGCGGCGGTCCCCGTTCTCCGTTGCAGCGTGTCGACCAAGGAGTTCTACCGGCGCATCAAGCCGTTTCTCGAGCTCTCGATGGCACCGACCACGACGCTGCACGGCTCGCTCGCCGACGTGTACGGAGTCGGCCTGCTCTTCGTCGGCGACAGCGGCGTGGGCAAGAGCGAATGCGTGCTCGACCTCGTGGAGCGGGGGCACCGCCTCGTTGCGGACGACCTCGTGCTCGCCTCCAAACAGGGAAACGACGTGCTCATCGGACGGGGACACGAGCTCCAGAAGCACCACATGGAGATCCGGGGTATCGGCATCATCGACGTCTCTGCACTCTTCGGGGTGCGCGCGATCCGTCAGCAGAAGAGGATTCAGGTGATCGTCTCCCTGGACATGTGGGATAAGCGCCGGGACTACTCCCGCACCGGCCTCGAAGAGGAATACGAGGACATTCTCGGGGTGTCGGTCCCGAAGGTCACCGTGCCACTCAACCCCGGGAAGAACATCACGGTGATCTCCGAGGTCGTGGCGATGAACCATCTACTGCGGTTCACCGGAGTGAACTCGGCCCAAATCTTCGACGAGAAGATCAAGCAGTACCTGGAGCAGGACTATGAGTGAGGCGGAGGCCGCCCTCGGAGTCGTTGTGGGACACGGAGCGATGGCCCAGGGGCTGGTGGACGCGGCACAGCGTGTCACTGGCGGAATCGCCGACTGCCTCGCTCCGCTCTCGAACGACGGGAAGAACCCCGAGCAGCTGAAGAGCGAGCTCGACGGCATGGTGGGGGACTCCAGGTCGGTTGTCTTCGTCGACTTGCGGTCGGGTAGCTGCGGCATGGCCGCCCTGGCGTGCTGCCGGGACTCGGTGCGCAGAGTGGTCGTTTCCGGGGTCAACCTGCCCATGCTGCTCGATTTTGTGTTCAATCGTGGGTTGCCGCTCGAGCAGCTGGTACCGCGCCTGTTAGAGAGCGGCCGTGAATCGATCGCAACGATTCCAGCGACCGAGTGACCGATAGGGCATGTCCATCGTCCTCTTCAGAGTCGACGAGCGTCTGATCCACGGTCAGGTGGTCATCGGGTGGGGCCATCAGCTACGTCCCGACCGATATGCAGTCGTCGACGATGACCTCGCCGGGAGTGACTGGGAGCAGGACCTGTATCGCCTCGGCGCTGGCACCGCCCAAGTCGTCTTCGCGACTGCGGAGGACGCGCGCGACCGGCTGTCCGAGTGGCGCGATGACCCCCAGCGGACCATCCTACTTACGCGGGACGTCGCGACCATGTGGCGTCTCGGCGCGGGTGGGATGCTGTCAGGGGAAAGAGTGAATCTGGGCGGAATCCACCACGGCCCCGGCCGGCGTGAGCTGCTCACCTATCTCCACTTGACCCCCGAGGACGTAGACCACCTCGTGAATCTCGCCGCGGAGGGTGTGGAGGTAAGCGCACGCGATCTGCCCGACGCACACCGGGTTCCGCTCGAAACACTCATGGAAGGCTGATGGAACTTGCGCTGATCGCCCTCCTAGGCGGAGGCCTGGCGCTGGACGCGACGTCGGTCGGGCAATTCATGCTGTCCCGGCCCCTCGTCGCTGGCGCGCTCACGGGTTGGATGCTCGGGGACCCGGCACTCGGCCTCTTGATCGGGACGTTGCTCGAGCTGTATCTGCTCGTCTCTTTTCCCAGCGGCGGCGCACGATTCCCGGAGGGCGCGACCGCGACGGTCGTCGCCGTGGCGACCGCGTCGGCGTCCAGCGCACCGGGCGCGGTCCCGGTCGCGATCGCAGTCGGCCTGTTGTGGGGTCAGGTCGGTGGCTTCTCGATCACCGCGCTGCGGAAAGCGAATGGCTTCATCGTGCCAGAGCCCGCCGACTCCCGCGTGAGCACCGCACGAATAACCGCCGCCCACCTCGGTGCGGTCGGGCTCGACTTCATGCGCGGGGTCCTGATTACGGGGACTGGCGTCACCATCGGGCGCGTGGTGGTTGCACGTGTCAGCGCGCCGTGGCCGCTCGGGGAACGCGAGTCCTTCGCTCTGGTGCTCGCGGGCGCTGCGGTGTCGGTGGGCATTCTGCTCCATGACCTCGGCGGTTTTCGGGAGCGCCGCGTCCTCTTCGTCGCGGGTCTTGCTTTGGGCCTTGTGGGCGTGCGGTTCCTGTGAGCGCTCTCTCGCGTCGTGCCATCACCTCGACCTTCTTGCGCTCGTTCCTAGTCCAGGGCTCGTGGAACTACCACACGATGATCGGTACGGGTTTCGCCTTTGCGATGCTGCCCGGTCTGAGGCGAATATTCGATGACGATGCAAAGGCCATGGACGCATCCGTGCGACGTCACCTGGATCACTTCAACGCGCATCCGTATCTGGCGAACGTCGCACTAGGTGCGGCGCTCAGGCTCGAGGCGGACGGCACCGACGCACAGACGGTGCGCCGATTCAAGACGGCCGTTCGGGGGCCACTCGGCGGCCTCGGCGATTCCCTCGTCTGGGCGGCATGGTTACCCACGGTCTCGATGGCAGCCCTGGCGATGTGGTGGATCGGGCTCCCCGTCTGGGTGGTCGTGGGGCTCTTTCTCGTCCTCTACAACGCGGGCCACCTGGCGCTGCGCATCTGGGGCTTCCGCAGCGGGCTCCGCGACGGGCGCGACGTGGCGCGCACGCTCAGCAAAGCGAGATTGGCGCAACTGGCTGAGCGGATAAAGTCGATCGCATCGCTGCTCGTCGGCGTACTGGCGGGGGTGCTGCTGGCCGGCCGGGGCGGACTGAGCGACGGCGGCCTCCTCTGGCTCGTTGTTGCGATCGTCTGCTTCGTGGTGGGGCTCGTCGTCGGGCATCGCATCTGGAGACCGGCAGCGATTGCCACCGTTACCGCGATCGCGCTCATCGCTGCGTGGGGGGTGCTACAATGATGGAGCTCCCACGTGCCGAGAGAGCGATCGAGATCGTGAACCCCGCCGGCATGCACGCACGTCCCGCCGCCGAGTTCGTAAAGCTCGCGGGCAGCTTCGCCGCACGGATCACCGTGGAGAAAGACGGCCTGGAGGTGAACGGGAAGAGCATCATGGGCGTGCTCATGCTGGCGGCTGAACACGGCTCCACCTTACGAGTCGCCGCCCACGGCGACGATGCCGGAGACGCTGTCGATGCGCTGGCCGACCTCGTCGGACGCGGCTTTCAGGAGAACTAGAAGGCTGTTGAAGAAGTACAGTGGGCCGCGCGACCCACGTTACAGCGTGGGTGCCCCGCGCTTGCGCGCGTTCAGGCAAGGAACGACGAGGAGTCGTAGCCGAGCGGGCACCGCCGCCGAAGGCGGTGGTCCGACGAGGAGAGACGCAGCATCAACCGCGCAACCGCCATGCGCCCAACACCGAGATGAAATGAACAAACGCTTCTGTGGGTTGGGGTGGCACGGCCCCATCTCCGTCGTTGGGGCTCCTAGCCGTAGCGACGGCTATGGCGTCCTCGCTCCGCGACCCGCGCGATGCGCGGGTGCCCTCTGGAGCCGTGGCATCCCGGGTACCCGTGCGTTCGCACGGGTGGCGGCCCGCTGTACTTCTTCAACAGCCTTCTAGTGTCGATCATCCTCGACGGCTCCCCCGCGTCCGAGGGGATCGGCTCCGGGCGCGTCTTCATGCTCGACTGGGGCGTCCCAGTCGTGCCGCACGAGATCCTCGAAGAGGCGGACGCACCGGATGAAGTCGAGCGATTCCACGAAGCCCGGGAGTGGGCGAAAGCTCGGCTACTTGAGACAAAGGAGAGGACCGAGGCGCGACTCGGGTCGGTTGAGGCCCGGATCTTCGATCCCCAGATCCTGATGCTCGACGACGCGGCCGTGGTGGACGGCACGGTTCGAAACATCCGAGAGAATCGGCTGAACGCTCAGAGGGCGTTCGAATGGCGGATGCTCGAGCTGCAGGCGATGTGGAGTCGCACTTCCCATCCGATGGTGCTCGACCGGTTGAACGACCTCGAGGATCTCATGATCCGGGTCCTTCACCGCCTCCTGGGGAACCACGACCCCACCGATCTCGAAGGCCTCGACGAGTCCGTGATCATCGTCGCGACGAACCTCACGCCAAGCCTGACGGTGCATCTCGACGCGGCGCGGGTACTCGGCATCGCGACCGATCTGGGGACCCGCACCGCGCACTGGGTGATCCTCGCACGCTCTTTGGAAATCCCAGCCGTCGTCGGCTTGGGTGATGTGTCCAAGAGAGCCGTCGAGGGTCAGCACGCGATCGTCGATGGTCGGATCGGGCGGATCATCCTCGACCCTGACGAACACGACCGGGAGCGTTTCCAGCAGCGGCAGCGACGGCTTGAGGCGTGGGAGGGCGAGATCGCGGTCATCGCCAAGCAAGAGTCGGTGACGAAGGACGGTCAGTTCGTCGAGCTGCGCGCCAACCTCGACCTACCGGGCGAAGCCGAGCAGGCGCGGCTGCACGGAGCCAACGGCGTAGGGCTGTTCCGCACCGAGTTCCTCGTCGTAGGACGCAATACGATGCCCGGTGAGGAAGAACAGTTCGAAGCGTACAAAGCGACGGCGCAGGCGTTTCCCGAGGGTGCCGTGTACATCCGTACCTTCGATCTCGGGGGGGACAAATTCCCGATGTTCCTGCACATGCCCCGGGAAGAGAACCCGTTCCTGGGATGGCGTGCGATCCGAGTTTGCCTCGACGAACCAGAGCTGTTCCGGACACAACTTCGAGCGCTGCTGAGGGCAACGGCGTACGGCGACGTGCGCATAATGCTCCCTCTGGTGAACGACGTAGACGAGATCCGTCAGGTGCGCACGCTGCTTGGGGAGGAGGAGGCTCGGCTCGAAGCAGACGGGATCCCCTTCAATACCGGGTACAAGCTGGGTGTGATGATCGAGACGCCGGCGGCTGCGCTCGAAGCCGTGGAGCTCGCGCGTCACGCGGACTTCTTCTCGATCGGCACCAACGACCTCATCCAGTACACGCTCGCCGTGGACCGAACCAATACGCGACTCGCGAAGCTGTACAACCCGTTCCATCCGGCGGTTGTTCGACAACTGCACCAGGTCGCGAGGGTCGGACGCGCGGCAGGAATCGAGGTCAGCGTGTGCGGTGAGATGGCATCCAATCCGCTCGCCGCGTTCCTGCTGCTCGGCCTCAATATCACCGCGCTTTCCGTGGCGTGGCCGTCGCTCCCAGAGATCAAGAAGGTCATTCGCGACGTCCGCATGGAGGACGCCCGCGAGGCCGCCCGCAAGGCGCTCGCGGCGCCGACCAGCGCGGACGTGACACGTTGCCTCGTCGAGGGGATCGGGGACTCCGTTGATCTCAAGGTCTTCCAGGGCCGCTGGAGCTTGTCGCTCCCGGAGTGATTGCCTAGCGTTGACGCCCCCCACTCGCGGGCCGGCATACGACCCCAACGAGGCGCCTACCTTGAGCCGTACCCTCTTCACGTCCGAATCGGTCACCGAAGGCCACCCGGACAAGATCGCAGACCAGATCTCCGACGCCGTACTGGATCATCTCCTGATCCAGGATCCGATGTCGCGGGTGGCGTGTGAAACGCTCGTGACGACCGGACTCGCGATGGTGGCCGGCGAAGTCACCACCGACTGCTACGTACACGTGCCCGACGTAGTGCGAGGCACGCTGCACAGAATCGGTTATACGAACTCGAACTTCGGCATCGACTCGCTCACTTGCGCGGTCCTCACCAACCTCGACCGGCAATCCCCAGATATCGCCATGGGCGTGGATGCCGGCGGCGCGGGTGACCAGGGCATGATGTTCGGTTACGCGTCGGACGAGACGCCTCAACTGATGCCGGCGACCATCCAGTACGCCCACGCGATCACCCGGCAGTTGGCGCGAATGCGCCGCAACGGGGAACTTCCGTGGCTCCGGCCCGACGGCAAGTCGCAGGTAACGGTCGAGTACGAGGGCGATACGCCCGTTCGCATCCACACGGTGGTCGTCAGCGCGCAGCACGACGAGGACGTGACCCACGCCGACCTCCAGCAGCAGATCATCTCCAAGGTCGTGAGGCCGGTTCTACCGGAAGAACTACTCGACGACGACTGCATCATGCACATCAATCCGACCGGCCGCTTTGTGATCGGCGGACCCCACGGGGACGCGGGTCTCACCGGCCGGAAGATCATCGTCGACACATACGGCGGGGTCGGACGACACGGCGGTGGGTCGTTCTCCGGCAAGGACGCGACCAAGGTCGATCGCTCGGCGGCGTATGCCGCCCGGTGGGCGGCCAAGAACGTCGTGGCTGCGAAACTCGCACGGCGCTGCGAGATCCAACTCGCATACGCCATCGGCGTCGCCGAGCCCGTTTCGATCAGCGTACACACCTTCGGTACTAGCGAAGTGTCCGAGGCCGAATTGGCCCGCGCGATCTCGGACGTCTTCGACTTCAAGCCCGTGGCGATCATCGACCGACTCGGGCTGAGGTCGGCGATCTACACGGCGACGGCCGCGTACGGGCACTTCGGCCGAGACCCCGAGGTCGGAGTACCGGACGCCGGCGGCCCGGAGGTACAGTTCTTCCCGTGGGAGATCACGGACCGCGTCGACGACCTCAGGACGGCGCTCGGCGGCTGACACTCCCGACTCGCACGTCCCGTTGCACCGATGGCCGGATCGTCCGGAGTAGAACCCCAGTCGAGCTTTGGAGTATTGGTGGAAGTCACTGGGCATGGACGCCCTGTCGGTTTCCTCGCTTCGGAGGACCCTACGGTGCTCGTAGAAGTCAGAGTAGATGAATTGCGGTTCCGCTCTGACAACATTGCGTTGGTCGTCCTCAAAGAGGCGGACGGCGACCGGGTCCTCCCGATCTACATCGGAGAGACGGAGGCGCTCGCGATCGCCATGCACCTGGAGGCAGTGGTGGTCCCCCGGCCGCTGACTCACGACCTGCTTTGCTCGGTTCTTCATGGCCTGGGTGGCAGCCTTCAGAAGGTGGTGATCACAAAGGTCGAGGAGCGCACCTACTACGCCGAACTGCTCGTCCGACGCAACGGTGAAATCATCGGTCTGGACGCGCGCCCCTCCGACTCGATCGCGCTCGCGCTTCGGGCCGCCGCCGGCATCTTCGCCAACGAGGACCTGCTCGAGGCCGGACCACTCGAAATCTTCGAGAACGAGGGCGCCGCGGAGATATCGTTCGGGGAGGCTACGCTCGACATCGTCCAGCGCACGAGCGCGGAAGACCTCGAGGAGCGCCTTCGTAGGCTCAACCCCGAGGACTTTGGGCGATTCAAGCCCTGACGGCACGGTCACGAATCGGCTCCGCACCGCATTCGTCGCCTCCCTCGTCGCGCTCTCAACCTCCGCGGCTCCCGCGGGCATCTCTGCTCAGGTCGAAGCCGACCCCGTCCTGAACGGTCGCGCGCTCCTTGGCGATACCGCGCTCACCCGCGGCACGGTCGTCCTGCACCACCTCACCAACACGACGCAAGGTGAGGTGGACTCCGCCGCTGTGGCACCGGACGGTTCGTTCTCGTTCCGCCTACCGAACGTGCCCGACCCCGATCGTGGAGACGTCTTCTTCGCGTCGATACGACGCGAGGGTGTGAGCTACTTCGGCAGTTTCGTGACCACGGCGAGTCAGCTCGACTCCGTGTACGCGATTCAAACGTACGATACGCTTCTAGCTCCGGAGGAGGGCGTCGATCTGCAGATCGAGATCAGGACGGTGTTCTTCGAGGCGGTCGAGAACCGTTGGCGCGTAACGGATGTCTTTCAGTTAGCCAACAGCCGTGCGCGTACGGTCGTGACGCGGGAACCGGGCGCCGTCTGGCGGTACCCGCTCGCGGCCGGGGCGGCTGAGTTCGCGGTCGGTGAGGGTGACGTGGGCCCCGACGTCATTGGCCTCGAGGACGGCGACCTCGTGCTCCGGGCCCCCATGTCTCCCGGCTCCCGAATGTTCGTGGTCCGGTACACGCTCGACGACATGTTCACCGTGATACCCACGCCCGGTGTCATCGACCAGTTCGAGGTGCTCATCCGAGAGCCCGCTCCGCTCATGGAGGTCGAGGGTCTGCGCTTCCTCACGAGAGTGGAGCTGGAAGTGGGCTCGACGTACCGACGATACAGCGGCCAATCGGTCGATCTAGCTTCGATCCGTCTAGTCGCGATCGACGCCCCGACTCAGCCGCCGGTGAAATGGGTCGCGGTCGTCCTCGCGGTCTTGCTCGCCGGCATGGGACTCTTCGCGCTACGGGGAACCGGTCTGTCCTTGGCCGGCGAGACACCAGTTTCGCCCGCTGCGGACCGGCACAGCCTACTCGTCCAGGTCGCGCGCCTCGACGATGATTTCGAGGCCCAGGCCGATCCGAACGCCGCCGCGCGCACGCTGTACGAGCGCCGTCGCAGGGAGCTGCTTCGCCGCATTCGTGGGGCGCCATAGTGGCGCCGGTCAGCACCTCCGCGGTGCTGCTCCGATCCCACGACTACGGCGACACCAGTCGCATCCTCCGCTTCTATACCGAGGCCCAGGGACTGCTGAGCGTCATGGCTCGGGGGGTTCGTACCCGTAGCGGAAAGGGCACCACCGCAATTGCCACGTTCGCGACCGGAACCCTCACGGCGTACATAAAGCCACACCGTGACCTGCATACGATGAAGGACTTCGACTGCACACGGATGAGAGAGGGACTCGGGCTCGACGTGCTGCGCTTCGCCGGAGCTTCCGCGACTGTGGAGCTGGTCCTCGCCCACGCCGACCAGGA
Source organism: Gemmatimonadota bacterium (assembly GCA_022560615.1). Taxonomy (NCBI): domain Bacteria; kingdom Pseudomonadati; phylum Gemmatimonadota; species Gemmatimonadota bacterium. Next base: position 7,837 of record JADFSR010000038.1, on the reverse strand, counting down.
GCGAAGTCCCGATTTGCTCCGTGCGCTCGAGGAGGGACTCGACACTCTGGAATCGATCGAGACGGCCCACGTGCCCGCAGCGGCGCTCTCGGCTGTTTGGCGCATCACTGAGGCCTTCGGGTTCGCTCCCCAACTCGACCCGTGCGTGCGCTGCGGGGAGCCGCTCGCGGACGACGAGGTGGGACGTTTCGACTTCGCATCCGGTGGAGTTCGCTGTGCCCGATGCGCCGAGGAAGCCGCAGGGCCGCGTATCGGACCCATCGCGCGCGGTCAGATCGCGAACTTGCTCGCGTCCGAGTTCGACGCGGAGCTCACGTATGCGCGGCGACACCTTGGCGTGCTTTCCGACTTCGTGGCGTATCACGTGGTGTCCAAGCCCCTTAAATCCCTCCGCTTCCTGGGTGGACTGCTCCCCCCAGATGAGGGGGTCGGTGCGTGAAGCGGCTCATCCTCGGTACGGCCGGACACATCGACCACGGCAAGACCACGCTCGTGCACGCGCTCACCGGCGTCGACACCGACCGACTCAAAGAAGAGAAGGCCCGCGGTATCACCATAGAGCTCGGCTTCGCAGAGTTGGTTCTGCCGGAAGCCCGGCTGGGCGTTGTCGACGTGCCCGGCCATGAAGCGTTCGTACGCGCGATGGTAGCCGGAGCGGCGGGCATGGACCTCGTTCTGCTCGTCGTCGCATCCGATGAAGGGGTCATGCCGCAAACCAGGGAGCACCTGGCGATCGTGGAGCTGTTGGGCGTGCGGCAGCTCGTCGTCGCACTCACGAAGTGCGACCTGGTCGACGAAGAGTGGCTGGAACTGGTGCGCTCGGAGGTTGAAGACCTTCTCGAGCCGACGCCGTATCGTGGGGCGCTGTCCGTTCCTACGTCCGCTCCGGCGGGGCTCGGACTGGATGAGCTCAAGGAGGCCTTGGCGTTCGCCGCGGAGGCCGTACAGAAGTCGGCGGGCGAAGATCTGGTCCGACTGCCCCTCGATCGTGTCTTCACGATCCGGGGCACCGGCACGGTAGCTACCGGAACGCTCTGGAGCGGCACCCTGTGCAAGGGGGACCGGGTGCGCATCCTTCCAGACGACCTCGAGGCGCGAGTACGTGGCGTGCAGGTCCATGGTCGGGAAGTTGAGAAAGCGACGGCTGGGGACCGGACCGCGATATCGTTGACCGGCGAAGGAGCGGACCGCACCGCCGTGGGACGAGGCGCGACGCTCGTGTCGGACCCGGCATGGTCACCGACGTGGATGCTCACCGCTCGCGTCAGGATGCTCGCGGACACGGCCTGGAGCCTCGAACACAACCAGCGAGTCCGTGTTCACGTCGGCACGGCGGAGGTCATGGCCCGCTGCGCGTTGCTCGAGGCCGAGACGATCCGGGCGGGCGGAGCAGGGTGGGTGCAATTGAGACTCGAGGAGCCTGTCGTCGCCCGAGCACACGACCGGCTCGTGCTCAGGGCATACTCCCCAGTTGCTACGATCGGGGGCGGACTCATTGCGGAGGCGACGCCGCCCAAGAGAAATCGCATCGACGACACCGTTCGAGCGGGGCTCGAGAGTCTGCTGGAGGGCGACGCCCGGTCGCGTGTTCGCGCACTTCTGGACCTGGCCGGGTGGCACGGTGCAGAGGTAGCGAAGCTCCCCGTATCGACTGGCCTCGCCCTCGACGAGCTGGCCCCGACCCTGGACGAACTCGAAACTCGGGGTGATCCGCGAACGGGTGGCCGCCTCTTCTCCCCACAAATCGTCGCCCAGGCCGATGACCGAATCGTCGCCGCGGTCACCGCTGCGCACGCCACGGACTCGCTGCGGCCAGCCGTCTCACTCGCCGCAGTACGGACGGCTCTACCTGCGTGGGCGGCGACGGGCCTGGCCGATGCCACGATCGCCAGACTGTGCGACCGAAAGGTGTTGGAAGCAGCCGATGGCGGCGTTCGCTTACCCGGGCATGTGGTGACGCTGACGCGAGACCAGGAGGCGGCCGCGAACGAAGTCCGAGCGCTGCTCGCGGCGGCAGGCCTCGCTCCGCCGTTCGTGGACGAGTTCCCGGCATCACTCAAGGGCCGAGGCGACCTCTGGTCGCTCTTGAAGTTCCTCGAGGGAGAGGGAGTCGTCAGCCCGGTCGCCGACGGATACTACGTGAGCACTACCGAGCTCGAGAAAGGCATCGCTGCGGTGCGCGAGATGCTCGGCGGGCAGACCGGACTCGGACCGTCTGCGTTCCGGGACGCGCTGCCGGTGACCCGAAAGCACCTCATTCCGTTGCTCAACCACCTGGACGGCCTGGGCATCACGATGAGGAGCGACGAAGGGCGAAGCGTGCTCCTCTAGGCCGTTTCTGGTGGGTGCTAGGCAACAAAAACGGCCCACCGCGGTAGCACAAAGTGGGTTTGCTCGGGTTTTTACAGGGGATCGAGCGATTTCGCTTGACCTGCGAGAGCCTGAGAACGTATGATGAATGCGGAGCGTGTGTGCCGCTTGGTGAACCATGCATGGAGTGCGATTGACCCTAGGCTACAGCACATCTAGTGTGCGGAGGGATCCATGAGACGCATTGCCGGCGTCTTGTCCGTCCTCCTCTCCTTGTTCGTCGCGGCTGAGGCCGTATCCGCCCAGGACTCTAGGCCTCCCGCGTCGCCCGGTCAGGCGAGCGGCTTCGAACTACAGCAGAACTACCCCAATCCGTTCAACCCGGAAACGACAATACCCTTCATTCTACACGAGGGATTGTTCGTGGACGGGCGTCCTGCCGTTGTGTCCATACGCATCTTCAACCTGCTCCAGCAGCTCGTTGCCTCCCCAGTCGCTCTCGGTCACTCCTCGGGCGAAGGCGTTGAGCTCATCCAGCTCGAGTACGCTCAGCCCGGCACGTACGAAGCGTTCTGGGACGGGACCGATCAATCGGGTCGCCAGGTCGCCTTCGGCGTCTACTTCTTGCAGCTCACCGTGAACGGCATCAGCGACACGCGGAAGATGTACGTGAGCTGAAGTAGGAACGACTGGCCTACGAACCCTTCTCAGCGAGTAGAGCCAGAAACTCCTCCGGCTCGGCAAGCTCTAGGAGGTCCCTAGGTACGGCAGCATCCTTGGCGAACTGCGCGATCTTCCCGAGTACCGGCAGGTATTGGTTCGAGACTTCGAGCGGCGGCGCGATGATCAGGAAGAAGTTGTAGACGGGCTCGCCATCGATCGCATTGAAGTTGACGCCAGCGGGCTTTCGCCCATAGGCGAGGCGCAAGCGATTGACCACAAGGGTGCGACAGTGGGGGATCGCGATGCCCTTTCCGATGCCCGTGGAGCCGAGGTTCTCGCGCCGCTTGAGGGTCTTGAACAAGATCGCCGCAGACTTCTCGTCTAGCGCGAGCAAGCTCACCAGCTCCTTGAGCAAATCGTCCTTGCTCTGGGATTCCAGGTCGAGCTTCACGACATCCAACGTGAAGAGGTCCTTCAACCGCATCCATCGCCTCCGAATCTCGATTCGCTGCCGTATCCTACGAAGGAGCGAGACAATAACCGCATGCGGGCAGGTACGTCAGCCCCAGTCAACCAGCGGCTTCACCGGGGCCAGCGCTAGCAGCCCGTGATAGAAGTACAGTGAACCGCCACCCGCAAGCGGGTACCCGGGGGTCTCGCGAGATCAAGAGTAGGAAGGACGACGAGTCGTAGCCGTAGCGGGCACCGCCGCCGAAGGCGGTGGTCCGAGGAGGAGAGACGACCTATTGGGCCGCGACCGGGCACCGCCGCGAAGCGGTGGTCGCGCCCGACCCCAAGTGTGACGATACTTACCAGTTCGTGGGTTACGGTGGCACGGCCCCATCTCCGTCGTTGGTGCTCCTATCCGTAGCGACGGCTATGGCGTCGTCGCACCGCGACCCGCGCAATGCGCGGGTGCCCTCTGGGGCCGTGGCACCGTAACGCGGCCCGCTGTACTTCTATCACGGGCTGCTTGGGATAGCTTCGCATTGTCATGTCCACAGACGTTGTCGCCTTACTGAGCGGCCCCGACACCCCCCTATACCTCGCGCCCCAGGCCGGCGTGAGCGAGTCGCCGTTTCGTCGCCTCTGCCGTCGGCACGGGGCGGACGTCGTCGTGAGTGAGTTCGTGAGCGCGGCAGGCATCGTCATGAATTCTCCGAGGTCGCGCGACTACCTTCGCTTCGAGGAGGAAGAGCGCCCCATCGGGATCCAGATCTTCGGCTCCGATCCCGCCATGATGCGCGACGCGGCCGCATTCGTTGGCGAGACGTACGGCCCGGACTTCATCGACATCAACTTCGGGTGCCCGGTGAAGAAGGTCGTGAAGCGACAGGGTGGCTCGGGCTGCTTGAAGGACCTCGATCTACTCCAGACGCTGGTCCGGGCTGTCGACGACGCCACGTCACTGCCCACGACGGTCAAGATCCGCAGCGGTTTCGACGAGCAGACGCGGGATCCCGTCGGCATCGGCCTCCGCTGTCAGGACGCTGGGGCACAGGCGTTGTGCATCCACCCGCGGACGCGCGCCGACATGTACAGCGGCGAGGCGCGCTGGGATGAGATCCGTGCCGTCACCGAGGCGCTCGATATCCCGGTGATCGGGAACGGCGATATCCGAACGGGCGAGGACGCTCGACGCATGCGTGACGAAACCGGATGCGCCGGAATCATGATCGCCAGGGGGTCGCACGGAGATCCCTGGCTCTTCTCACAGGCTCGCGCAGCGCTGGACGGAGACCCCGTGCCAAGCGATCCGGATATCGAAGAGCGCTTCGAGATCTGCCTCGAACACGCGAGGAACGCGATCGCCTTCGAGCGGAACCCCGAACGGGCGATCATCGACTTCCGAAAACACCTCGGCTGGTATACCAAAGGACTGCCAGACGGCAGACAACTCCGCACTGAGCTCTTCCAAGCGAGCAAGCTCGAGGACGTCGAGATACTCCTCGAAGGTTACCTCACGGAGCATAGGGCCGAAGCTCTAGTATAGGCCGCGCAACCGCTGGGGCTGCGGCCGCGGGTGGACCGAGACCCTGCATTTCGCGTAGCTTTCATTCCAAGGATGTTTGACAGACCCATCCACATCATCGGGGGCGTCCCGGTTTCGACGTGTTTGGTGAACGTGGAGTAGCGTGCCGAGGTCCTGATCCTCGTAAATATTCGGGAATAATTTTAGCTGCCAACAACAACCTGGCGCTGGCTGCGTAAGCTTTCTTACGTGCCCGTCTCCTTGATCGCCCGCTCGAGGCGGTCCTTGAGGCGACGATAAGTCGAGCTGGTCCCCCGGTTTCGTCGCCGGGCCGGGGGATGAGATTTTAGGCGGCTGGCCGCGGGGTCGGTTGATCACTGACCGCCCGAGGTGAGACAAAGCAGTGATCTATGCACGTAGAGACTCCGCTGGACCCAAGTGCGGACGCGGGTTCGACTCCCGCCGCCTCCACTGCTTGCGCAACACGCGCAAGCCATAGCGGGCCATCGTCTTAGTGGCGGTGGCCCGCTTTCGTTGTGATATCACTGTGCAGGTTGGTGTGCAGGTTGACCCCGGATCTTTGGATTTTTCGATGACCGCCAGCGCGTGTGAGGCCGCGAGGACCCAAAGGGTCTGCTCCTCGGGTCCGGGTCATGCTTCTCTCCTCAAGCCATCGAGCTGCATCGCGAGCGCGGCTTTCTCTGCCGGCTTCGGCTGCCGGTAGATGCGGCGCATCGTCTCTTCGGTCTTGCCGCTCTGGCTGCTCGCCGCGCGGGGATCTTCAGCGTCCGTCGCGAACGTGCGGTTGAAGGCGTGGAACGATCGGCCCCTCACTTCCGGCACGCCGGCGAGTTGTTCAGCCTCGCGCAGAGCCCGGCGGAGCTTCTTGTCCGTCTGGGGAAGCTCCACCCGTTCAACTGCCTGTAGATCATCACCTCGAGGAAAGACCAATCCGCTTGCCTGGCAGAGCGGGCTGGCGATCAGTTCCTCGATCAGCGACTTCGGCGGCCCGAAGAGATAGACCTCGCCGCGCTTCGATGCTTTGTCCGTCTCCGCCGGGAAGGTCAAGACCCCAAAGTCCACGGACACCCGCCCTGACTCCGTCGGTACGATGCGTGTCTCGGTCCGGTAGCACGAGATCGGCAAGGTCATGATCGCGTTTAGGCGCCGGCCACCGACGTAGCTCAGTTCGCCGACGACGGCGGCTCTCAAGTCGACATCGGGTAGCTCTGCCAAAACCGCGTGAGCCTCTGCAGTCTCATAAGCGATCTCGGTGTTGTCGACGTGGATGCTGTGACGACGTACGGCTTCAAGGCCGTGTTTCGGTGCCAGCCACTTGAGGTGGACAACCGCGTACCCCCACGTCTCGACCGCGCTGTTCAGGTAGTGATTCTGTGTTTTCTGCGACCAGCGTTTCGCCCTTGCTTCCCTGACGACGATTCGCGCCACGAGCGCAGGGGTGACTTCGGTGATGTCAGTGCGCCGACGGAGCGTTGTCTCCCAGAACTGTCGGTACCGACGCTGGTCCCTCGCCCACTTCTTCGACCATTCGTCAGCGCGGTCGGTGTGGAGTTGGGCGAACAACTCACCGACCGTGTGCCGCTCGGGCGTCCCGACGAGTTGGTTGAGCGTCGTCGCCTTGGATCGACGTGCCTGCTCGATCCCGTCGGAAATGCGGCGCGCGATCAACTCGGCGTCCGCTCTGTCGAAGATCGGCACTCCATCGAGGTTCGTCAGGCTCTCCCGGCGCGCTCCGTCTCGGTCCCAGTACAGGAGTTGCAGCGGTCCGCCGGGGTCACGTTCGTAGACTGTGACCCGGTTGTAGCCTTTCCGGCCGAACGACCGCCGCCAGAGGAACCGATAGCCGCACGCCGAGCAGGTCTCGGCCTCGGCGGAGTTCCGTTTTCTGCACTCGGGGCAACGACGATACTGGCTCATAGATTGGGCACGATCCGTTCGAGGCAGCCGTCGGCGATCGCGTCGGTGTCGTCCGAGTCGGCGTGCTCAGTCACGGGCTGCTGGGGTCCAGCGACGCCCTTCGTGCGAGCGTACGTCCAGCAGTCCTCCTCGGCAAACAGCCACCGGGAAAGATTGTTGTGATTGTCGTTCTTGGTGACCCTGATCGTGGGGTTCGGCATACCCCGCCAGGTCACCGCCCGGTGCCTCAACTGTTCCGGCGTATCGCCCGTGATCTCGGCAGCACGTTCCGTGTCGACCCAACTTTCCACGCTGGCATCATCGCCTGCAATTTCGGCGAGCTGATCGACTAGCCAATCGCGTGGGATCAGGCTTCCTGGCGCGTGACTTTCGATCTGGGCACGCAGGTCCGCGAGTGTCATGGATCAGCCCGCCCCGGTAGGTCGGCCAAGGAGAGCTTGTTCACGGCCTTCATGCGCAGACCCCGCCGCCGGTTCGGCTCACGATGTCGAGTGCGAGGACGTTCATGCCGTCTCCCGCTCGTACTGGCGTGAGGCTTCACGCCAGGCGTCGAGCACTCGGTCGTAACCTTCACGGACTCGAATCTGGACAGCGTCGTCGCCAGTGCGCTCCCACTCGAACAGAGCGACCATGAACTCGGCGTCAGCATCGCCGACGATCCCCCACGCTCCGCCCCAGTTGCCGATGCCCGGTGGTGCGATGTTGGCGATCTGCTCGGCGAGGTGGACGCAAAGTTCGCGGCCCCGGCTCCGTCTTAGTCCGGGCGTCATACTGCCTCCCCGGCCAGAACTGAATCTGCGATGTGCGTCGTCGTCCCCGCCGCCTCCGTCTGCATCCCGGCGCGCTCGGCTTCTAGGTATCGGAGGTCCTCGTCATCTAGCTCCGCCGGCCTGGGGCCCCCGCCGCCCAAGCCGTCCAGCGTCTCGCCGCGATCGGGTCTCTGGCGTCTGGGCT
>JADFSR010000037.1 GCA_022560615.1 Gemmatimonadota bacterium | reverse complement strand
CCAACGCTTTCGCGTCGGTGCCCGCGCGGTTGATCCATCGTCTCTCCTCGTCGGACCACCGCCTTCGGCGGCGGTGCCCGCTCGGCTACGACTCCTCGTCGTTCCTTGCCTGAACGCGCGCAAGCACGGGGCACCCGCGCCGTCAGGCGTGGGTCGCGCGGCCCACCCCCCTTTCCGATCACCCTTCTAGTCATCTGGAAATGACCTGGGCGCCGGGCGGCGGCGTGAACGTGAACCAGTCGTCGTCCAACGCAATCGGGTCGAGATCAATGCGCTCGAGCGTGATCGTCCGCACGGTACCGTTCTCGTCCTCGATGCGGACCTGACGGAGTACGGGCTCTTGCTGGTCGATCCAGATCACCGCCGCCTCGTACGAGGATCGGGCGCGCGGGACCAGTCGCAGGCGGTGCGTCTTGTGTCCCGCGACTTCGTCCAGCGCCTCGTATGTGACATCGTACTTGGTGGCCGGATCCTCCAGGAACTCTTTGTGGAGGTCGTAGGCCCCGGCGCCATCCGCCATCGCGAACCTGATGACCTGTTTCGGGTCTAGGCTCGGGTAGTACAGCCAGATCCACTCTCCATCGACGACCACGAGGTCACCTTCAGGGTCGGAGAACCGCATCGCGAACTTGTTCGGGCGCGCCTGACACATCTGCCCGGTCCCTGTCCGCTCATCGCCGAGCAACGGGACGGAAAGGTGCTGTGTGAAGTCCGCACAGAACCGGGTTACGCCCTCGTAGAACGCAGCGGTCTCCTCGAGCAGGGAGAGCGGCTCCACCACTTGCGCAAGAGCCGACTGCGGGCCCATGCCGACGATCGACAGGGCCAGTCCGCCCACCCATGCGACTCTACCGTGCATCAATCACCGCCCCCGCGCATGAGCGCTCCGAGCTCGTCCAGCGACATGAGTACCTCGCGCCCCTTGGACCCATCCGAATCTCCGATCACGCCGGCATCGAAGAGCTGATCCACGATGCGGGCGGCACGGCCGTAGCCGATGCTCAGGCGTCGCTGCAACAGCGACGTCGAACCGGTCCCGTTCTGGATGCACACCTCGGCCGAAGCCTGAAAAAGTTCGTCCCAATCGCCGGCGATCTCTTCCGCGGCGATCGTGGCGTCCTCGAGTTCCTGACCGCGCAGCTCTTCGAGGATGTCTGTCTCCCGACCCGTGTCCGGGATGTCGCCCTCTCCCTGATGACGCTCGATGAGCTCCGTGTACCACCCCATGAGCCGCTCGGTGTCCTCGGTTGGCAGGTAGGCACCTTGGATCCGGACCGGTTCGCTCTCCCCTGGGGGCAGGAAGAGCATGTCTCCGTTGCCGAGCAGCGCATCGGCGCCGTTCATGTCGAGGATCGTGCGTGAGTCGGTCTTGGACGCGACCCGAAACGCGATACGCGTCGGGAAATTCGCCTTGATGAGACCGGTGATGACGTTCACGGAAGGACGCTGGGTAGCGACGATGAGGTGGATGCCGATCGCGCGCGCCTTTTGGGCGAGCTGGGTGAGCGGCTTCTCGACCTCGCTCTGTACCGTCATCATGAGATCCGCGAGCTCGTCCACGACCACGACGATGAACGGCAGGACTCCGTCGTTGTAGATCCAGCGGTTCTCATCCCCCTCCGGGCCCCTCGGATCGGAACGCTTCACCGTGACCCCGTCCCGAACCTTCTTGTTGAACTCGCCGATCGAACGCACGTAGTTCGCCTTGAGCAGCGCATAACGGCGTTCCATCTCGTTCACCGCCCATTTCAGTACCCCGGCGGCATCCCGCGGGTCGGTGACGACACTGTGTCTGAGGTGGGGGAGCCGCGCGTAGACCGACAGCTCGACCATTTTCGGGTCGATCATCAGCAAGCGTAGTGTCTCCGGCGTGTGCCGGTACACGAGGCTCGTGACGATCGTGTTGAGGCACACCGACTTGCCGGCCCCGGTCGTGCCCGCGATAAGCACGTGCGGCATCTTCTCGAGATTGGCGACATATGGCCGGCCGTTCAAGTCTTTGCCCAGCGCCAGAGGCAGTTCTCCCTTCGCCTGCTTGAACTCCGGAGCCTCGAGGATGTTACGCAGGTTCACGATCTCGGCCTGAGGGTTGGGAATCTCGACACCGATGGCGCCGCGGCCGGGAATCGGCGCGACGATGCGGATGCTCTTCGCCTTCATCGCGAGCGCCAGATCCGCTTCAAGGTTCGCGATCTGATTCACTTTCACACCTGCCGACGGAATGACCTCGAATTGCGTGACCATCGGGCCAGTCGTTCGCTCGCCGAGCGTGCACTCCACGTTGAACGTCCTCAGCTTCTCGATCAGCACGCGGCCAAGCTCGTCCAGCCGCCGATCCATGCTGTAGTCGTCCCGAGCATCGGGCTCCGAGAGCAGATCCATAGGCGGGACCTCGTGCTCGATTTCCCTCTCGGCGTCGGGGTCTGCGAGATCCAAGCCGCCTTCGGACTCGTCGGCTTCGCCTTCGTCCTTCCACTCGACGGCTTCTTCCCGCTCGCCCGCGTCCTCCTCCAGCTCGTCCTCGACCTCATAAGCCTCGTGCCCGTCGGCCTCGTGTTCGTCGGCCTCGTTTGGCGACTCCATCCATTCCGGTTCGAATCCGGGCACCGGCTCCGCCTCCGCCGCGGCCCGCTCTGTCGCTGCTTGCGCCCGCGCTTCGGCGAGCTCCTTGCTCTTGTCCGCGAGCACTCTAGCGGTACGACCCGCTGCTTCACCCCCCGCCACCACACCCCTGCCGACAGAGCCCAAGGGGTTCCAGCCAAGCGTCCCGACCGAGAGCGCGATGACGCCGGCGCCGAGGAGCAGCAGCGTGCCGATGACCCCGATGAGATCGACCAACGGGCCTCCGAGCGCCGAGCCGAGCCACCCGGCGGCGCTCTCCGGCCCATCCAGCAGCACCCACGTCGCAACGGGACTGAGGAAGAGCAGGCCAGCCGCAAGCACGGAGAGCCTCGACGTCCAGTCCTCCGAGATCCAACCGCCGACGCGGAGACCACCAAAGCTCAGAAGCGCCGGCACGATGAACGCCGACGCGCCGAAGAACGCCTTCAGGAGGGTGCCGAGCGTGGCTCCGAGCGGCCCCACGATGTTGCCCGAGGGGAACCACTCTCCTCCGCGCCCGCCGATGATCGCCACGGGGAACAGAGACAAGAGGACGAAAAGCGCGAGGGCCAGGAGCCCTACCGCGAGAATCTCCTGTTTCTGCTCCCGAGTCAGCATGTCGGCGTTATCAAGCTCCCGACAAGGTAATGGCCTGATCGCGCATCATAGGCACGATGTCATGCCGGTCGACTTCTCCGCAAAGCTCCAGATCCCCAGCCAACCCGATGTCCGCGAGGGCACGGCCTGCGCTGATGCCTTCCAGGAACGCCCGGTCCGGGTTGAGCTCCTCTGCAAGCGCTTGCGCCGCGCGGGCGGCGTCGTTGAGTTCGAGCGTGCCAATTCCGCCCTCGATCACTCGACGGATCAGGTGCCCGGCGCACAACGCATCGTCGATCGAGAATCGGTCCTCCTGCCCTGCGCATAGCACTGCCAGCGTTTCGTCGATCGCCACCGCGGCGGCGACGGCGCCGAGGTTTGTGAAAGCACACACGAGCACGCGTTGCGCCTCCGACGCGGAGGAAAAAACCCGTGTGCCGTTCGGAGTGCTCATCACGAGTTTCTTGCCATCGACGACCGCCGCCGTGAACTCGGCCGGTGAGTTCCCCAGATCGAAGCCATCGACCTTTACACCCTTGCGCTCGCCGCACAGGAGCGTGTCCTCCCGCCCCAAGGACGCGGCGAGCTTCGCGGCGTCTTCGGCGGAGGTGGTGGGGTAGACGCCAACAGCTCCGTTCGCGAGCGCCTCTACGATCGAGGTCGTGGCCCGCAGGACGTTGATCACCACAGCGGTCGCGTCGACTAGCGCCCCTGAATCGACTTCAGCGCGCGTGAAGTGGACATCGACTCTCATGCGTCGGCTTCGTCCTCGGCCATCATGCGTGCGACAAACCCCGTATCCACCTCACCCCTCACGAACGCCTCGTCGACGACGATTCGCCGCAGGAACGGCAGAGTGGTCGGGATTCCCTCGATGATGAAGTGATCCAACACGTGCCGGGCCCGGACAATCGCCTCCGCGCGCGTCGCACCGCTCACGATCAGCTTTGCGATCAACGAGTCGTAGTGCGGTGGCACCTTGTATCCCGCATATACGTGCGTGTCGAGCCGAACACCGGGTCCGCCAGGCGGATGGAACGTCTCGATCGTACCCGGCGATGGTGCAAAGTCGCGCGCGGGGTCCTCGGCATTGATCCGGAATTCGATCGCATGACCGCGGTGCTGGAAGCCAGCGCCGTTCATGCGGAACGAGATAGGCTCCCCCGCCGCGATGCGGATCTGCTCCCGCACGAGGTCGAAGCCCGTCGTGACCTCGGTCACCGGATGCTCGACCTGGATCCGAGTGTTCATCTCCATGAAGAAGAACGAGCCGTCCTGATCGAGCAAGAATTCGATGGTGCCTGCACCTACGTAGTCGATGGCCTTCGCCGCGAGCACCGCCGCCTCACCCATCTGCTCGCGGAGTTCGGGCGTCAGCGCCGGAGACGGCGCCTCCTCCAGCAGCTTCTGGTAACGGCGCTGAATCGAGCACTCGCGCTCCCCGAGATGAACGACGGTGCCGAGCGTGTCGCCAAAGACCTGGAACTCCACATGTCGCGGCCGGACGATGCACCGCTCTAGGTAGACGCCTGGATCGCCGAAACTGACCTCCGCCTCGGTCTGCGCCGCGAGCAACTGCTTCTCGAAGGACTCCGCGTCCTGGGCGATGCGCATTCCTTTGCCACCGCCGCCGGCCGACGCTTTGATCATGATCGGGAAGCCGATTTCTTCGGCGACGGCTTTGGCCTCTGCCACATCGTCGATGATGCCGTCCGAGCCCGGAACGGTGGGCACTCCACTCGCCATCATCGTCCTGCGAGCCCTCGCCTTGTCGCCCATCGAGCTGATCTGGTCCGGCGTCGGCCCGATAAACGTCAGATCGGAGCGGGCACAGATCTCGCTGAACTCGGCGTTTTCCGCGAGGAAGCCGTAGCCAGGGTGGATTGCCTCCGAGCCCGTGATCTCGGCCGCCGCAATGATGCGCGGGATATTGAGATAGCTGTCACTGGCCGGCGCCTTGCCGATACACACGTCTTCGTCCGCGAAGCGAACGTGAAGCGACTCCCGATCCGCTTCGGAGTATACGGCGACCGTCTGCACACCGAGCTCCTGACACGCCCGAATGATACGGAGTGCGATTTCGCCGCGATTGGCGATGAGGACTTTTTTGAACAAGAGGGTCTCTCTGGCCGCGCTCAGGCCGGGTCGACGCGGAACAGCACCTGCCCATACTCCACGGGCTGCGCGTTCTCGACGCAGATCTCGACGATGGCGCCTTTTACCTCGCACTCGAGCTCGTTCATGAGCTTCATCGCTTCGATGATGCACAGGGTGTCACCCGGCGCAACATCCGTGCCGGTATCGACATAGGGCGGCGCATCCGGCGCCGGCCCCCGGTAGAACGTGCCCACCATCGGCGACTCGATGTCGATCAGGTTGCTCGAGACCTGCGGAGGTTCAGCCGACGGAGCCGCCGCTTCCGCAGAAGTGGCCGGCACCATTCCCGGCATGGGAGCCACAAGCGACTGAACCGGAGCGTGCGGCGTAACCACCGTCGGCTGCCGAGGCGTCTTCGCCAGGCTCACGCGAGTGCCGCCCCGCTCGATCTCGAGCGAATCGATGCTGCTTTCGTCGAGCGCCTTGATCAGCCGCTCGAGGAAATCGAGATCCATCATGCGTTTACTCTGGACATGTACTTGTCCTCTCGGCGATCGATTCTCAGCACATCGCCTTCTTCGACGAAGAGCGGGACCTGGATCTCGGCCCCGGTCTCGAGGACGGCGGGCTTGGTGGCCCCCTGTGCCGTGTCACCCTTGAAGCCCGGATCGGTGTTGGTCACCTCGAGCTCCACGAAATTCGGGAGCTCGACGCTGATGACCTTGTCATCGTGCACGAGCCCCTCGCACGCCATGTTCTCCTTGAGGTACTTGAGCTGATCCTCGCCGAGCAGATCCGCAGCAATCGGGATCATATCGTAGCTGTTGACGTCCATGAAGTAGTACAGGTCTCCATCCATATAGCTGTAGTTCACGGGCCGCCGCTCGAGCCGAACGTCGTTGACCTTCTCACCCGCACGAAACGTCTTCTCGACGACCGCGCCCGAGAGGACGTTCTTGAGCTTGGTGCGCACGAATGCGCCGCCTTTCCCCGGCTTCACATGCTGGAAGTACGCAATCGCCCACAGATCTCCCTCGATCTCGAGAACCATTCCGTTACGGAAATCCGCTGTGCTCGCCATGCAACCTCGTGTCCTGAAAACATTGATGTTCGTGAAGACGGGCTAGCCGCGGGCGCGTGCCACTAGGCCCCGAAGCCCAAGAAGATAGCTCTGGACACCGAAGCCAAGAACCACACCGGACGCTACAGGTGCCAGGTAGGAGTGCCGCCGGAAACGCTCGCGACCCGCCGTGTTGGAGAGATGAACCTCGACGAATGGGCGCTCAACACCCGTGAGCACATCGCGCAAGGCGATCGACGTATGCGTGTACGCGCCGGGGTTGATCAAGAAAGCTTCGACGCGCGACGCGGCGTCCTCGATGAAGTCGAGCAACTCCCCCTCGTGGTTCGACTGGAACGTCTCCAGTTCGACGCCCAGCTCGTCTGCCAACTCAGCGAGCATGCGGTTCACGTCCTCCAGCGTCTCGGTGCCGTAGACCTCCGGCTCCCGCCGGCCAAGCAGCCTAAGGTTGGGACCGTGCACTACTCCAATTCTCACGACTCCTCCGGCTCCGATGCGTGCCCGTAGCTCAGTAGGTCATCAAAGAATCGCCCGATAGACGGGCCGTCGACGACGTCGCCCTGCTCCTCGCTCACCTCTTCGGCCCAGGCGAACGGGGTGTCGACCTCATGCTCGGCATCCCCGCTTGCAGCGAGGTCGCGGGCGAGCGTCTCAACCTCGCCATCGTCGCTCTCGTCAGCTTCGGGCGCCTGCTCGACGGCTTGCGGATGGGGAGTGTGTGCCCCGGTCTCCCCGCTTGCGACGTCGGTCTCTTGGTCCCCGGCCCTTAGCTCCTCGAGACGCGCCCGTAACCCCGCGTCGTCGGGGGAGGCGCCGACCAGGTGCTGGTACACGTCGATCGCCCGATCGGTGAGGCCCTGAGTCACGTACAGCTCAGCCATCGTTCGCGTCTGGATCTGCTCGGCAGCTTCGTCTGGCGCGGGCTCGTCCGGCGCCAGCGCGCCGAAGTCGAAGACCTTCTCCTCGACCGCCTCCGGCTCATCCGGTGCCAGCGCACCGAAGTCGAAGACTTCTTCTTCCCCGTCCAGGACCCCGCCGAGCGTGAACGGATCGAACTCGACAACGTCTTCTTGGGCCTCGGGCTCCTCGGGGGCGAAGGCCTCGGAGGAGAGCACCGCCTCCTCGACGGCGGACGAATCGTCTGAGGGCATCTCGTCCTCGGAGGGCTCGGGCTCGAGAGTCGCTAGCTGCTCTCGCACCTTCGCGGCTTCTACCGCCTCCCCCTCCTCGTCCAGCGCCCGGACCAGCAACCGTAGTGCGTCCACGTTCTCGGGATCGAGATCGAGCACCCGGCGAGCCGCAATCTCGGCCTCTGTGAAGAGACCCTGCTCCACGTACAGCCGGGCCGCGACGACGTGCCCCGGCGTGAAATCCGGATGCCGGTCCATGCCGTCCCCGAGCAGCTCGAGCGCCTGCTTGGTGTCGCCGGCTCGTCGATACGCGTCGGCGAGTGGCGCGAAGCCGCGGCCATCCGGGTCACGGTCCGACCAGAACAAAGAACGTAGGGTGCGGATTTCCCCTTCGAGCGATTCGGTCACGGTGACTCCGAAAACGGGATGGGATGGGGGATTCGTCAGGGGCTACGAGGCCGCCCAAAGATACGGAGCCGTTGGAAATAGTGTCAACGAAAGGGGAACTGCCGAGCGTCCTCAACGTATCGGAATACGGCCGTCTGGGCACTCACGCTCCGTTGAGAGCGGGTCCACGAGCCGTTATCCTTTTTGGGTTCTTTTTCAGCATTTTCCGAACTCTTAAGCTTGGGTCGTAGGAGAGACGCCGTCTATGATGGCTCAAATGCGGAACGCGACGAAGCCGATCATGATCGCGGTAGCGGTCGCGTTCGTCGGTCTCATGGTGTTCACGTGGGGCATGGATATTACTGGGCAGAGCTCCGGTGGCTTCGGCGAAATCGGCCGTGTCAACGGGGATGCGGTCACGTACGACGACTGGAGCGCGACCTTCCAGAATCTCCGCGACCAGATCCAGCGATCTCAGGAACAGCCTCTCACATCTCAGCAGGTCAAAGAGATTGAAGACGCTGCGTTCGACGAGGTGGTGAACCAGCTTCTCATCCGGCAGGAGCTGCGCCGCAGAGGCATCAAGGTCACGGACCAGGAGATCATCCAGGCCGCTCAGCTCAGCCCCCCCGCGGACCTTCGGCCTCAATTCACGTCGGAGGAGACGGGCCAGTTCGACATCACGGGTTATCAGACCTTCCTCGCCTCTCTCCCGAACGACCAGCGCTTGCTGCTCGAGGCATATTACCGGGACGTGATCCCGCGCGGAAAGCTGCTCCGGCAGGTCTCGAGCGGGATCTACCTCTCGGACGCCGAACTCTGGCAACGCTTCCGCGATCAGAACGAGCAGGTCGAAATCCGCTTCGTGGCGCTGGATCCGGCCACGCGGTACGAGGACAACGACTTCGAGATCTCAGACGGCGACATAGAGGCGTACTATCGGGCCAAGCAAGAAGAATTCGCCGTACCCGCGCGCGCTTCGGTCAGGGTCGTCGTGCTCGGCAAGACCCCTACCGCGGCGGATTCCGTGGCTGCCGGCGAGACCGCGGCGGCGGTGCGCCAGGAGATCCTCGACGGCGCCGACTTCGCCGAAGTCGCGCAGAGGGAGTCCGCGGATGAGGGTTCGGCTGCGCTCGGCGGAGAGCTCGGGGTCTTCCCGAAAGGGCGCATGA
The DNA here is from genome assembly GCA_022560615.1 of Gemmatimonadota bacterium. Lineage (NCBI taxonomy): Bacteria > Pseudomonadati > Gemmatimonadota > Gemmatimonadota bacterium. The sequence goes on along the minus strand of JADFSR010000037.1, from coordinate 26,674 downwards.
TCGGCGCCTTCGACAGCACGGTCTTCGCGGCTCCGCTCAATACGGTCGGCGAGCCGGTGCGTACTGCGTTCGGGTACCACATCATCGAGGTACTGGACCGCTGGGGCGTCGACAGCGTCCAGGCGCGCCATGTGCTGATCCCCTTCGAGCGCACCGACGACAGCGAGATCGCGCTGCTCATGCTGGCCGACTCGCTCGAGGACATGGGGGAGGTGATGCCGCTGGAGGAGGCGGCCGCCAACGTGGGCCTCGAGGTCACTACGGTGGACCTCGCCGAGAACTTCCCCTTCGTGGGGGGCGCGGGGCAGATCTCTGAAGGAGCGGACTGGGCGTTCCTGGAAGGTGAGCCCGGTGATGTGAGCCCGGTCTTCGAGACCGACCAGGCGTTCTACGCGCTCGAGCTCATCAGTACCACCCCCGAAGGTGTGCTGCCGCTGGAGGCCGCCCGAGTCGCGATCGAGTCGACGCTCCGCTTCGATCGGAAGATGGAACAGGCCATCATGGACGGTCAGGCCATGTTGGAGCGCATCGCCGCGGGGGAAGATCTCACCCAGGTCGCCGAAGACGTCGGCCTCCAGGTGGACGCGCCGACTCCGTTCACACGCAACCAATTCGTACCCCGGCTCGGACGGCAGAATGCGGCGATCGGAGCTTCGTTCGGACTCCAGCCCGGCCAGATCAGTGAGGTCGTCACCACGCCCGCGAACGCGTTCATCATCGAGCAAGTGAGCTATGCGGAGGCAGACTCCGCGGCATGGCTCGGGCAAACGATCCAGCAACGGCAGACGCAGGCGGCGATTCTACAGCAGACACGCCTCCAGGTGTGGATGGCCGCGCTACGGGCTGCGGCGCGTATCGTCGACCGCCGAGCCGAGGTCTTCGCTCCGCAGGATGAGGACTTCGTCCAGTTTCCGACGGTATTCTAGAGCATTCACCATCCTGTCGGCCTCAGTCCTGGTCGCTCAGGCTCCGCGGTTCGCCGTCATCGTCTCCCTTTTCGTCTTCGTCGTCCTGCTGGGCAGGAGTGGGAGGAGGGGACGACCGGTGAATCTGGCGATCGGGAGCCTTGAACTCGTTCTCGATCTCCCGCACCGAGCTCTTGAACTCCCGAATGCCCTTCCCGAGGGCCGAGCCGATCTCCGGAAGCTTCTTGGCTCCAAACAGCAGCAAGATCACGAGGAAGATGAAGATCATCTCCCACATTCCGAATCCGCCTAAACCCATCTCTCAAGTCCTCCAGAGGGTTCGTGACCCGCGTTCTTTGTCCATCCAGTTGGTTCCCCGTTCTCGTCCGATTCTCAGATCAAAGAGCGGACAATCAGCGCAACAATCAAGATCCCGACCAGCGCCAACACGTTCAGGGTAACAGAGATCGGGCCCACCGTGAACGCCACCACCACGAGATCGATCGAGAGCGGTCCTATCGATGCATCGACTGCCGTCACGAGAAAGTCCCTCGCCGCGCTCTCTGGGAGGAACAGCTCGGAAAGCTTCGTGAGCAGCCCCCCAAGGGTAAGGCCCAACACCAAAGTCCACGTGAAGCGGATGAGGCCACGTCGTCGGGTGTCAACGAGCATACACGTCCCTCATCGCTTGCGATCCACCACGTAGGCCACGGCGTCGTATAGGGCATCCACCGCGGGGCCCTCCGTGAGGCCCGTCAGCGACGCCCGGGCGAGACGGGCGTAGTAGTCGGCTCGGCCCCTGGCATACTCGAGTCCACCCCTTTCCGTGACGATTCCGATGACCTGCCGGATCTCGTCGTCAGAGGGAGCGACCCGAGTGAAGAAGGTTCGAATCTCGCGCTCTTCCGCCTCGGTGGCGCTCGCCAACGCGCCGACGAGCGGTAACGTAACCTTGTGCTCCCGAAGATCTTGTCCCCTCGGCTTTCCGGTGACGGCTTCGGAACCGGTGTAGTCGAGCAGGTCGTCCACGATCTGGAACGCCATCCCGAGATTGTGGCCGAAGCGCGCCAACTGCTCCCTGGACTTTGCTTCGCCAGCGAGCGAGCCCATTTCACACGAAGCCGACATGAGCGACGCAGTCTTCGCTGCGATGAGCCGGTAGTAGTCCTGCTCGGTGAAGTCGAGCGCGTCGTACGAGGTGAGCTGCCGCATCTCACCGACTGACATCTCGTTGGCGGCCCCTGCCAACACCGCGAGCGCATCCAGGTTGCCGAGTTGGGCGAGTTCGGTGACGGCGCGCGAATACAGATAGTCGCCCATGATGATGGCGACCTGATGAGTCCACAGGGCGTTCACGGTCGGCAGCCCGCGACGGAGCACGGAGTGGTCGACCGCGTCGTCGTGAACCAGCGTCGCGAGGTGCACGAGCTCTACAACCGCCGCGAGCGTACGGGAATCGTCGTGGGGCTCTCCGCCGACACGACTCGAAAGCAGGAGAAGCGTGGGACGGAACAGCTTTCCCTGGAGGAAGAGGAGGTGCTCGTTGACCTCTTCGATCATGTCGAAGTCGGAGAGCACGATTCGGCGAAGCTCCGAGCCGACTTGGTCCAACTCCGAGCGCACAGGCGCCTGGATCGCGGAGAGGGCTGACGCACCCCCCTGGACCGCTTGACCTACGCTGGTGTCGGTCGAGGGCTGCATCCTGCGCTCAACGTAGGTCGCCAAGCCGCTCGGTCACGTCGGCGAAATTGATATCAATGGAGAACACTTTTTCGTAGAGCTCCACTGCCCTCTCCGCCTTACCCAAATCCTCATTCGCTCGCGCGAGATAGTAGTAGATGCCCAACAATTCTTCCTCGATGTCGTACTTGACCTCGAGTGCCCGTTCGAGCGAGTGCACGGTCGCCTCGGGCCGACCCATCTCCATGAACGTGAGGCCCAACAGCTCGTATGTGGGCAGGTGGTCCGCGGAGGCACGAAGCGCAGCTTGAAATTCGCCGACCGCCTCCTCGAGAAGACCCATCTCCTTGTATGCCGTGCCGAGATCGTGGTGAGTCTGAACGTCGTCGGCGCCGAGGTTCTCGGAAACCTTGTCCTTGAACTGCGAGAGCATCTTGGCGAAGTCCGCCTGTTCATCTCCTGACGGCTCTTCATACGCAACCGTGAATCGCGTCGACTTCTCTCCGCCGTCGTCGCCGAGGACCATCGAGCCCAGATCAATGTAGTCCTCGCTCGCCGCAGCCTCTTGAACGGCTTCCTCTGCCTCCGATGCATCCTCCTCCTCCGGGGCGGGTGCGGCGTCGCCTGGTTCATCGCTCACGTCGAACGTCGGAAGCTCACGGCCGTTATCCGACTCCTGATCATCGGAGTCACCGATCGCGATGTCCGAGAAGTGCCCCATCAGATCGTCCGCATCGGACAGCCCATCACCGTCGAGCTCGGCACTCGTCATCACGGGGAGCCCACCGACGTCGGTGCTGGCGTCGAGCTCGCGGATCTTGGCCTCGACGGCGCTCGCCTCGTCGGCCGCACCCTTGGCTATCAAGTGGCGATACGCGGTCGAGAGTTGCACTACGGCATCGTCCTTTCGGTCGTGTGACGCCATCTGGTCGGCGACCATCATCCGGATGTCGATGTCGTCCGGAGCCAGATCGCAGAACTCCACGAGCGCCCGGAACGACTCGTCCAGATCGCCCGCCTGCTGCATCCGCTCGGCATACGTGAGGAAGTTTGCGCGCGCGTCCGGCAGAAAGCCTTGTTCTGCACGGATCTGGCCCATCTTCAGATAGGCACTGTGCCGATCGGGCACGTTGCGAATGATCTTCTTACAGACCGCGATCGCGTTGTTGGGGAGGAACGTCTCCAAATAGAGGTCGACCGACTGCTCGAAGTGCTCGACCGCGGCATCAAGGTTGCCGACGCGCACGTAGAGGTCCCCTACGCGGTTGTACAGGCCGATATCCGGCTGCTCCTCTTTGGCCAGCTTCATGATCGCCAGCCCGTACTGATCCAGAGCCTCCTGCCACTCTTCCCGCTGCTCATGGCGTCGGGCCTGTTCTTTGAGCGTCTCAATGCTCATATCGCATCGTCCGAAGTCTGCCTTCCGGTGTCCAGACGTCCCTGCACGTGCATCCTGACACGGTGGGACAAAACGCGGGCTGGTTCCAGGTCAAGAATGTGTAATCTGTCCTGCCCCGCCGGAAGCACAAGGGCATCCGGAATCATGCCAACCACTTGGGTTTCAACGACATCCCCACCCCACGCGTGTACCGCCTTTTCTATGGCTGAGAAGACAGCGAGCGGTGGTGTTTCGTCAGGATCCTCGAGGTTCATCGAGATCTGGACGCGGTCCTGCGATGCGAGATGGAGTCCCAAAGCCCTCAACCCCGCGAATCCGCCGTCTCGCTCACGGAGCTGCGAAGCGATTTCGCGGGCTTGATCACGACTGATTCCGCGCAGAAAAACGTTCCACGCGAGTAGGACTCGCCTGGCGCCGACACACGTCACCCCTGCGGTCGCATGAGGGCGTTCGGCCGACGCTGGAACTTGGGGGCGACGGTCCTCGGGGAACCCACCAGCGAAGCCTTCGAACCCGCCTCGGCGCAGCTCGGCCAGGCCACGACCGGCAGGATCGGAAGCGTATCCGTAGTAGAAGACTGGAACGCCGAGGTCGGCGATCGCGCTCCCGACGCGGTGCGCGGCGTTAACGGCGTCCACCATATCGACACCGTGCAAGGGAACCAGCGGCATCACGTCGAGCGCCCCCACACGCGGGTGAACCCCTTGATGCTCGCGCAGATCGATGTGGTCTCGCGCAAACTCCGCCGCGGCGATCGACGCACGAACCACGAGGTCGGGGTCCCCTATGTAGCTGATCACGGAGCGATGATGGTCTGGATCCGCCGACCAGTCGAGCACCTCCACTCCGGTGGCCGCGATGGTGTCCACGAGCGCACGCACCTTCGAAAGATCGCGTCCCTCGGAGAAGTTCGGCACCGCCTCGAGCACTCTGACCATGCTAGGGAGCCTCTGCACAAGTAGGGCGCGCCGCGCGACCCACGCCTTCGGCGCGGGTGCCCGATCTCGCGAGTTCAAGAGTAGGAAGGACGACGAGTCGTAGCAGGGCGGGCACCGCCGCCGAAGGCGGTGGTCCGAGGAGGAGAGACGACCTATTGGGCCGCGACCCCCCTGCGCCCAACACCATGTGTGCCATGACTAAACAGTGTGTGGGTTACGGTGGCACGGCCCCATCTCCGTCGTTGGCGCGCCTAGCCGTAGCGACGGCTATGCCGTCGTCGCACCGCGACCCGCGCCCTGCGCGGGTGCCCGCTGGAGCCGTGGCACCGTAACGCGGCGTGCCCTACTTGTGCAGAGGCTCCCCAAAGCTACAGGAAGTGAGGCCCGGACGCCGTTCGGCGCCCGGGCCTCCCCACCCAGACCAGAATCGATCCCCTCAGCCCATCACCGCCCCACCGACTCAACCAGGTCAGGGTTCCCAGCCTGGACCTGATAGGCCCAGTCGAAGATCATCAGCGCGTTGTCGTCTTGGTCGTAGCCGAGCAGATCCAGGCGAATCACACCGTAGTGGAGCTCACCGTCGTTGCCGACCACTCTCAGCACATAGCTCGCCTGCGCTTCGAGTGCCATGTCCAGGGTGACGTAACCCGACGTGGGCGCGCTCGTCACGTCGACGCATCCCGCGTCGGCCGCCACGTCGCACTTGAGAGACGTGGTCTCGAAGCCCACTGGATAGATCGCTGACTGCGGGCCCGGAACGAGCCACCACCCCAGGTCGTCGACCTCGAGCCGGAAGTGCCGGTCCAACGACGTACCACTCATGATCGGGTTGGTGTTCTCGTCCTCCGAGAAGCGGAAGCCCGAAAGCGCGGGCTGACTGAAGTGGTCGTACAACCACTCGCCGTGGAAGTCAGGCCGGGGAGTGCCCTCAGCGGTCGAGCTCGCGGAGCTCTCGTGACCGTCCGTGTCCACGGCGGTGGCAAAGTACGTGTACGTCGCACCGTTCTCGGCGAGTAAGTCCAGGAAGCCCTCAGAGTCCGTCTCACCGAGCAAGAACTCGGTGCCGGTTCCGTCGTCGAGATAGACTTTGTAGTGCGAGAAGTCCTCGGCCTCGCGCGATCCGTTGCCCCACGCCAGGTAGTTGGCGTTGTCGAGCGCGATCACTCGGAAGGCATTGGGCGCCGGAGGAGGGACCGCGGCAGGCACTGAGACCTCGACAGAATAGTCGCTCGCCGTCTCGATCCCGGTGTCGAAGTCCACCGCCGAGACGTAGTACTCGTAGGTCTGGCCCTCGAGCACGTTCGCGTCCTCGTACGAGCAGAGCCCGAAGGCGCAGCTCGTCACCTCGGCGATCAAGAAGTAATCAGCGTCGGTGACGCGGCGGGAGTACACGCGAAAGGCCTCCCCATTCCAAGCTGGGGCTAGCCCCCAGCTCACCGTCACCACACCGGCGTAGTAGCTCGCCTCGACATCGCGGGGAGCCGCTGGCGCATCCACACCAAATATGAAGTCATCGTCGCAGCCCACCAGGGCCAGCATCATCACCAGAGATCCCACCGCCACGCGTCTCATCGTCCACTCTCCCATTCGACTCAGCGACCCACCGTCCTCCAAGCAGCCCACCGTACGACTGTCGACAAGTCAGAATGCATCCCTCATGCCAAAACGTAACCCGTTGTCACACAATGCTTTAGGAGAATTCGAGCAAAGCGAGAACGTCCCCCCACGAGGACACTCCTGCAAACCCCAAAGACACACCACACCGCAAACGACCCCGAAGCCCGCCCGCCAAAGTGCTCAATGGTCCGCGGAACCATCGCCGGAGAGAGCAGCCGAGTCGGGGGTGCCGCGAGACACGGCGCTCGCAGCGGCGTTGGATCGGCGTCGAGGAAGCCCCGAACCAGCGCCCCCGGCGAACCAAGACGAAGGGCCCGAACCCCGAGCCCCCCTACCGATCCCCAGAGCGAAGAGCGGCGTGTCTCGCGGCACCCCCGATCACCACAAGAGAGCTAGAAGCGTCGGCTCCGCGGAAACCCCGCGTCCAGGTTCCGTTGCCTGTAGTCGAACTTCAAGTCGCGGTTGTCCAACAGCGATACTTCGAACCGAAACGACCAATTCCCCGTCGCGGTCTGCAGGAAGTCGAAGTTCGCTTGCCAGCGGTGGAGGTCCCGGCTGAGCCGGATCGTGTGGTCGTTGAACGCGCCACGCTCGAGGTCGTAGGCGGTCCGCCAGCTCAAATCCCAATTCTCAGTCGGGCGCATCGTTACCGTTCCGGTCAGCATCTGGCTGACTGGCCGCCCGTCTCCGCGGGGACGATGTAGCGAGTACGAAAGGTTCGCATTCCACCCGCCCCCCGATCCACGCGAGCGCGTCGCAGTTGGGGTCGGTCTGCCGCTCGCGCCGACGCCCGGTATTATCGAGGACTCGTCCGTGGGGCCTGTGGCCAGGAACGGATCGACGATCTCGGGCTCCTCAACGGGTTCGCGGGCATCTCCGCCCCCTCCTCCGGTCACGGCCCTGAGCCAGCGGAAGATCGACGAACTCGAGCCGAGCGAGAACGAGAAGTTCACCTGCGAGAGGTGGGGGGCGAACTCACGCTGGAGCTCGCCCTCGACCTGGGTGTCCTTGAAGAGCTCGTGATCCATCGAAACCGAGAGTCCGCGGAGGTAGTCCGAGGAGATCTGATTGGAGAGCCGGGTCGTTTGGAACCCTGACAGGAAGCTGCCGATCGAGTCGGCCTCCACGAAGTCGTAGCGCACCACGCTGGTGCGCAAAGCGAGCAAGGTGACCGGGGGAACCGACTGGACGCCACGAGGGCCGTCCGGGTCGGTGCCGGACGCAGTCAATAATCCGAGGGTGTCGAGCAGCGCTGGTGCCGATGCCACGGACGAGTCGCCCTCTTCCTGCCTGCGCTTTGCTTCCCATGTCTGATTCAGAGTGATCGAGACCGCGTTCTTGGGCTGGAGCGCGCGTGACCCGAAGACCTGCTGCTGAAGCTCGGTCGGCGTCGTGGACGGGCTCCACTCGTACTGGATCGAGGGAGAGAACTTGTGGCGGATCGCCTCGAACGGTCCAAAGCCCCCACCCATGCCATAGAGGTCCGTCTTCAGCGTTGCTCCGAACGCGATCCGGGAGGGCGCCGACACGAAGCTCGGCGCGAGCGAGGAGGTGTCGGCCCTGAACATCGAGCCCGACAGAGTCATCCGCGGCGTGATGGTGGTCGAGCCGACGAGCTTCTGCTGGTAATTGAGGGAGGACGACCACCTCAGGTCGCTCTGCGCAATATCCCTCGCGGGCGCCCCGGTCAGCACGGTCATGGGTGCCGTCGAATCACCGATGAGCAGCAACGCTTCCGGAACGCCGAGCGTGGCGTCCTCGCGGAGCTGGAGATTCTGCGAGATCGACAGGTTGCCGAGGCTCAAGCTGCTCCGGATCGAACCCGTCGTCTTGGCGGTGTTCGCCTGTGCGAAGCTGAACGTGTCTGGCTGAATGCGTTGCAGGGTGCGTCGCGAGAAGCTCGAGCTACCGGACCACGTCATGTTGTTGTAGAAGCGGGCGCGGTTCGGCGGAGCCTGGAAGAGTGTGATCGTGGAAAGGGAGAGGTTCGCCGAGGGCAGCGTCCACTCCGTGCGGTCGTCCGAGAGGTACTGCTTTCGGTTGGCACCCAGTGCGAGCGAACCCCAAGCGAAGCGGCGGTTGATGCCGCCTTCTGAGTCGATCGACTGGGTCACCTCGGCCGGGTTGAACGAATTCTCACGAACGAAGTCGTTGCTCGACGCATATCGGCCCGAAATGCGCATCTGGGTGCGCTCGTCGAAGTCCCATTGGTGCCGCGTGTCCAGCGCGAGCTCGGTGGAGCCGTCCTGCTTCCAATACCGCCGAAAGTTGAGGCTCCCGTCGAGAAACTGACTGTTGAAGCGATAGCGGACCGAGCTCGTGAGGCTGAGGAAGTTGTCGCTGAACCAGTCCAGAGCCATGAGCGCGTCGGAGTAGTCGCTCATCGCCCAGTAGAACCCCATGTTGCTCACGCGACGGCGGTACCCGCCGGACGTCCGTACGATATCGTTTACGCTGAAGCGCGGCGTGAGCAGGCCCGACGACCGGCCCTGCGAGAGACTCTGAGCGATGAACGGTAGCCAGAACACGGGCACGTCCGCGAAGTAGAGCCGCACCCCGCGGGCGACGAGCACCTTGCCGCCTACGATCTTGATCTCGTTGGCTTCGAAGTGGTAGTGAGGCTCCTCGATTTCGCACGAAGTGAAGTGCGCGCGGGACATGAACGTCGAATCGGCGGCCGCAAACGGCATGTCCCCGGTTACGTGCCAGCGCGCGCCACCCTCCAGAAACGTGGTCTTCGTGCCGGTGGCCGAGCCTCGGGCCTCGTTCATGTCGTAGATCATGGTGACCGCCTCGACCGGATCGCCCTGGGGTGGCGTCAAGGTCGCGTTCCCTGTCGTGCGCAGCAGGCCCGACGACTCGTCGAACAGGATCGAGGTGTCGGCCGCGATCGCGAGCCCCTCCCGCGTGACGGTCGCATGACCCTCTTCTGGCGCGATCAACAATAGGACCCGGTCCTCGGCTTCGAAGGTCGCCGAGCCGGCGTCGTACTCGGTCAGGGTGAAGCCAGGCATGCGGAGCAGAGCGGCCGCCACGGAGTCCCCCGCGGTGCCCGCGCCCGGTCGGCGACCTTCCAGCGCCGCTGCCGCGCGCAGGGAATCCTGAACGAAAAGGACGCTGTCGAAGCCAAGCGGGCGACCGAGACGCTCCAGTCGTTCTCTGATGCGGAGCCGCGTCGAGTCGACCTGCTCCTGCGCGCCTGCCGGACCGAACGCGGTCGCGAGCGCGAGCGCCGCCAGCCACAGCGCCCGGCGTGTCACTACCCGTCGGCTCACTGCGCCTCTACGGAACCCGGTGGTGGCGTTAGGTCGGCCTCGAGTTCCTTCTCACGCTGCGCCTTCCCTCGGTAGATGAGCACCGAGAGAAAGATCCCGAGCTCGTAAAGAAACACGAGCGGGACCATCATCATGACCGTGAGCATGACTACGTCACCAGGGGTGATGAAGCTCGCGACGATGGTGATGAGGACGATCGCGTGTCGTCGCTTCTTGCGGAGGAATCCGGGCGTGACCAACCCCATCATGCTGAGCACCATGATCACGATCGGGAGCTCAAAGACAAAGCCAAACGCCAGCAATAGCTTCACGATGAAGCCGAGAGTGGCGTTGATCTCGTAGTTCGCTTGGAGGGATCCCGTCTGGAACTTCTGGAAGAACTGGAGCGTTACGGGGAGCGCCGCGAAATACGCGAGCGCCATGCCCGCAATGAACAGGAGCATGCCGAGATACAGCGCAGGCACGATGAGGCGTTTCTCCCGCCGATCCAGAGCGGGCGAAAGAAACGACCACACGTGATACGCAACGATCGGGAACGCCATAATGAAGCCGGCGTAGATCGCCAACCTCAGCGTCACGAAGAAGGAGTCCGCAGGGGAGAGGTACTGTAGCTTGAGGTCGGGGTCGTCAGCCGCCGCACGCACCGGCGCGATCAGCAACTCGAGCACGTCGAGGTAGTAGACCAGAGCGAACCCGATCACCGCGCCCACGGTCACAGACAACACCGACCACAGAATGTGCCACCTGAGTTCCTCGAGGTGATCGAGGAACGGCATCTCTCCACGCAGGTTTCGCGTACTGGCCATCTATCAAGAAGGGTGATCGGAAAAGGGGGGCGCCTGCCGGCGGCTCAGAACGGAAACTCCACCTGGTTCTTCCTGAGCGCCTCGAGCTTCTGAGTAGCGGTCATTTCGTCGACGAATTCTTGAAACTCACCGGCGTCCTGGAAGTTCCGGTATACGGAGGCGAAGCGCACATATGCGACGCGATCGATCGGGCTGAGCCGCTCCATGACCAGGGCGCCGAGCTGCACGCTGGGAATTTCCAGACCTGCTTGCCGTGAGAGCCCGTCCTCGATGTCACCGACGAGCGCTTCCATCTCCGACGCCGAGACCGGGCGCTTGGCGCAAGCGATCTTCACGCTGGCGATCAGCTTGGAGCGGTCGAAGTCCTCGACCGCGCCGGAGCGCTTGAGGACCTGGACGGGACGCTCTTCGATGTACTCGTAGGTCGTGAAGCGCGCATCGCAGACCGTGCACTCCCTGCGCCTGCGCACCGCGCGGCCACCCCGGCTCGCCCGCGTATCGACAACCCGGTTCTCGGTGGCGTCACACCGCGGGCATCTCATCAGATCGAAGGAGGCCGAATGGCGCACGTCCCTTCACGGGCGCGGCGGCCCGAAGTGGTGGTCCACGCGACGGCGTTCACCGAATCTCGTCGAGCTTGTCCCCCGCGAGCTCCGCGGTGATCGTCCCGGGGTAGGTGTTCACGATGCGCTCCAACGTCTGCTCGGCGTCGTCCATGTCGTCCATCTCGATCTGGATCAGAGCGATCCTGTACAACGAATCAGGAACGCGAGCCGCCGTCGGGAACCGCGCCTGGACTTCCTGGAACGCCTCGAGCGCATCCTCGAAGTTCTCCTGCTGGTACAGGATGTCGGCCAGAAAGTAGTGCGCGTCCGGCGCGAGCTCATGGTTCGGGTGTCGCGCGAGGAACCCCTCGAACGCCTGGCGCGCTGTGTTCAGCAAACCACGCGACATCTGCTCCTGGGCCGCACGGTACAGCTCCGCCGGGTCGCCGCCACCGCCGCCCCGCACGAGCGCCTGCGTCGCATCATCGGTGGCGATCGGCGGCGGCGCTCGCTCGGCACGGCGCAGATTCGCCAGCTGGTCTCGAACGCCGGCGATGGCCTGCTGGTTCTGGCCAGCGAGCGCCTCGATCGTCGCGAGCGTCCGGCCGATCTCACGGAGCTGGCGAGTGATCTCGCCGCGGAAGTCGAAGATCTGATCGGACTGGGTGCGCACGCTGTCCTGAGTGGACAAGGTCTCCACGCGCAACTGCGTCAGCAGCGTGTCTTGCCGTGCCGCCAGCATGCGGATCTCTCTCTGCAGATCGCGAAGGTCACCCTTCGTCGCGCAGGATCCGAGCGTGACAGCGGCGGCCATCGTCAACACGACGCGGGCCGCCACAGAGCGATGCGTACGTCTCATCATATACATGGACCCCTCCCCCGGCTGTCCCGGAGGAGGGGTCCCGCAAAGGTCATGCCGTCAGTCGCCGGGGTTGATCGCGCTCGCGCCGGCGGTAAGGATGAACTCACCCCGGCGGTTCTGCGCCCAGGCGGCCTCGTTCGAGCCGCTCTCGCGTGGGCGTTGCTCCCCGAACGAGACGATAGCGAACCGACTCTCCGACAGTCCGAACCCCGTCAGGTAATCCCGAACCGCCGACGCGCGTCGGTTGCCGAGCGCCATGTTGTACTCGGTCGAACCGCGTTCGTCCGCGTGGCCCTCGATCCGCAGCTGCACGTCGGGGCTCGCCCGCAGGATGTCGACCTTTTGGCGTAGCAGCGCCTGCTGGTCGGCCCGGACTTCCGAGACGTCGTAGTCGAAGAATACAGCCTCTTCGAGTGTGGCTAGCGCCGCGGCGACCCTTTCTGCGAGGTCGGCGGCTTCGGCAATGGCAGCTGCCTCTTCAGCTTCGATGCGGCGCCGCTCAGCATCGGCCTCCGCCACGGAGTCATTGCTCAGCGAATCCTGATCCACCGGCAGCGGTCCCGGCGGGGGAGGTGGGTCACCCTTGCAGGCGCCCACGGCGAGTGTGGCGGCTAGAACCGCGACGGAGAAACGGAGGACGATCATCCCTGCTCCCGGGTTGAACCAACAGTATTGTGTTCGTGAGGGTGCCACTCCGACAGGAGTGAGCACCGCAACGAAGCTAATGTGCTTTCTCGGTTGGGAAAGACCCCATGGCATATAGGCGAAAAAGTGTGCTGGCGCAACGTTCGCGGCGCACTTTCGCTCGCGGTTTCGGTCGTGTGATGGGTACGCACGCCGATCCGCGCTCAGCCAACCGGTGGGAGCGCGGGAGACCAATCCGGGAGCCCGATGCGTCGCCCGGCCAGGATCGGCCGGAGTCGACCCGTCGCGATGTCCACGACGAACAGTCCGAAGCCCCACCGCCGCTCACCCGCAAATACCAGATGCCGGGCGTCCGGGGCCCAACTCGGATCCTCGTTGTTCCCCTCCCATGTGAGTTGACGCAGCCGCCTACCGTCGGTCTCCATATCCGCAACGAGGATGTGGTATGTGCCGCGCCGGATCGCACCGTGGAACGCCACCAGATTCCCGTCAGGGGACCAGTCGGGCGACGTGTAGTAGCCCCGGCCGCCGTACTCGTAGGGGGACAGCGTTTCCGCCTCGCCGCCCCCAGAGGGCATCACCATGATCTGGGGAATGCGGGTCCCGAAACGGTCGGTCTGGAAGGCTAACCAATCGCCGTCCGCCGAGTACGTGGGCGAGATGTCGTACCACTGCCCACCCGAGAGATACGAGAGGCAGCAGTCCCGCTCCACGTTGTACGTGAAGATCCCGCTGCGACCGCTGCCCAAGACCGAAAACGCCAGCGTCGAGCCATCGGGGCTGTACGCCGGCGTGATGTAGTCTCCTGCGCCCCGCACCTCGGGCAGCATCCGCTCCTCGCCGGTCGCCAGGTTGCGCTCGTAGATGCGAGGGAAGCCGGTCACCTTGTACGACACGTAGGCGATCTTCGAGCCATCGGGTGACCAGGCCGGGGACAACGTGATGTCTCGGAAGTTCGTCACCCGGTGGAGATTCTCGCCGTCTGCGTCGATGACATAAATGTCGGTGTTGTTGTCGCTGTCCGTCATCGTGAAGGCGATGCGGCTCGCCGCCATGCCTGGATCGCCCGTCGCCCAGAGCACCGCCTCGTCGGAAGCCCGATGCACCGCCATGCGGAAATCGTCGTCCGCCGGGTCCGGGATCCGGAAGCGGCCCCGCTCGACGGTGCGACGGTACACGACGTCGTGCAGCTCCAGGATCAAGACGTAGCCTTCCCCGGCGCCTTCGACTTGACCGGTCACCAGCCAAACCGCCCCAAGACGGTCCCACAGCGAGTAGTCGACGACGTCGCCTACGAGCCCGGCGGGCAGCGAGTCCATGACCTGGAAGCGGTCGGAGTTGCGCAGATCCCGCCCAATGATGGCTTCGACCTGCGAAGAGAGCCCCGCACCGCCGAAGCGCCCCGTGAACGGCTGGATCGCGAGCGCCGGCTGAGTATCGTTCTCGTAGACGAGGCCCAGGCTCACGCCCGGAATGGACTCCCGCTCCTGCGCGCTTGCCGCCGAAGCGCCTAAGGTGAGCACGCCCACCAGCAACAGCACGGCGCCCCCGGTCACACCTCCCCGCACGTTCATGAGTCTCACTGGCTCGTCACCTCGCTCGGGCGGCCGTACCGGGGAACTACCCCGAGCGGCTCGCCACCTGGCTTGAAGTCGAATTGAACCGGAAGTCGGTCCCACTGAAAGTCTTCGGGCAGCGGCCCGAAGCGCCCGTTGCCCGCGCACTCGATGGCACCCATCGCTCTGAAGTCGAAGTCGAAGCTACCGGAACGCGCCACGAACTCGACACCGGAGACCGACCCGTCCCGCTCGATGTAGAAAAACACGGTGGTCGCCCAGTCGCGGCCGTCACGCGGCGGACGAAAGCAGTTGTTGATCTGCCGGATGATGCCGCGGTAGTACACCGGATAGTCTCGGCGCAGACCTTCCATGCGCACGTTGATGTCCTCACCCGACTCCTCGGCGTCCTCGCTTGGGACTTCCGGCGAAGTGGCAGTGGTCTCCTCTTCTTCCGCCAGCTCTTCGACCGGCGTCGACTCGGGCTCCGGTGGGTCGGGGGGCGGATCGTCTTCCTCCTCCACCGGCACGACGTCCTCCTCAGGCTCGGGCTCTGGGTCGGGTGGCGTGGGGTCGGGGCGCTCGACGACCATCTCCTCCGTCGCCGGCTGGGTCACCTCGGCTTGAACAGACGGCGGAGGCGAGACCAGCACGATCTCGTACGTGATGAACTCCATCGGTTCACTCCGCCCGAGACCGCTCAGCCAGAAAACGAGGACGATGCTCGCGTGCACGCCGAACGAAGCCGCCATGCTCCTCTTGTCGAACGGGTCCGGGCGACGTGCCATGCTTCGTCAGTTCCCGGTGTAGGGCTCGCCGACCAAGGACCAGCCGACCCCGCTGTTGGCGGTTGTCGCGATCGCGCGCAGCACCGGGCCGAACGGCGCGAGCGAATCCACCCGGAGGTAGACGCGCTCGATGGTACCGGCGCTCAGCAACTGGGCTAGCCCGGACACGAGTTGCTCGATCGTGACCACGCTCTCCTCCATATAGATCGTACCGTCCGCAATCACCGTAATAAAGAAGGGCCGATCCTGGGACGTCAGCGGCTGCACGTCCGCCTTCGGAACCGATACCTCGATACCGCCCTGCATGATCGGCATCGTGATCATGAAGATCACGAGCAGTGTGAATGCCACGTCGACCAGGCTGGTGACGTTGATCTCCGCGTTGACCGGAAGGTCCGACCGGCTTCCGCGCGCCCGTCGGCGGGTTCCCAGGCTCACGGCGCCACCGGGTCGGCTCCGGCGGGCGCAACACCCACTAGATCAGACCCTCCCGCGCCAGCGTGCCGATGAACTCGCTCGAGAAGCCCTCTAGCTCCCCGCTCACCAGGTTCAGCTGTGCCACGAAATGGTTGTAGGCGATCACCGCGGGAATCGCGACCGCGAGGCCGGCGACCGTCGTGATGAGCGCCTCGGCGACGCCAGGTGCGACGGCCATGATGTTGCTCGAGCCGGCCGACGTGATGCCCAGGAAGGCGTTCATGATGCCGATGACGGTGCCCATGAGCCCCAGGAGCGGGGCGACCGACCCGATGGTCGCGAGCCAGCCGAGCCCGTGCGCGAGCTCGTCTCGCTCTTCTGCTTCCTCTTTCTCCAGCACGAGCCTCAGCGCCTCGAGCTGAGTCAGCGAGAGGCCCTCGGTAGGTGTCGCGCCCTCGCGGAGCGCGCCGGGGCGCAGCTCGCTGAAGAAGTTCACGCCCTGGCGGAAGACCCGGCCGTACGGAGACTCCGGCAGCGAAAGAATCGCCTTGTACGCGTCATCGAGCCGCTGAGCGCGCTCCATGTACTCGAGGAAGCGGTCGCCCTGCAGACGGACCTCTCGGAACTGCTTCCACTTGTGGAAGATCAGCCACCATGTGAAGAGTGACGCCGCCACGAGGATGAGCAAGACGATCCGGGTCGGGAGCGTGCCACCGACCACCATGTCGAGGATACTCGTGGGCGGACGCGCCTGGAACAGCAATAGAGACGCCAGGGTCATGCGGGGCCTCCCCCCCTCAGATCTCGGATGAACGTGTAGGTCTCTTGCAAGCCCTGTTCCAACGAATACGCCGGAGCCCATCCTCGGGCCCTCAGTTTGTCCGCGTTCAACGTGCTGTGCAGGAGCTCCCCCGGACGCTCAGCCTCGTGCTTCCGCCCCGGCTGCACCGACGCGACCGACTCGAGTACGTCCGCGAGGCTGTTGACGCTCGTACCGACCCCCGTCCCGACGTTGAAAGCCCGATCGTCGAGATCGCCCGAATCGGGCAACTCGAGGTCCGAGACCAGCATGTTGGCAGATACGACGTCTCGCACAAAGACGTAGTCCCTCGTCTGCTCGCCATCTCCAAAGACCGTGAGCGCAGCCCCGTCGAGCAACCGTGTCGAGAAGATCGCTACTACACCCGCCTCACCATGCGGATCCTGGCGCGGGCCGAACACGTTCGAGTACCGAAGCGCGACGTAGTCCAGGCCCCGGACGCACCTGTAGTAGTTGAGGTAGAACTCGCCTGTGAGCTTGGTGACGCCGTAGGGCGAGAGCGGACCCTTAGGCGCCGTTTCGGGCGTCGGAATCAACTCCGGTTCGCCGTATACCACGCCGCCGCTGCTCACGAACACGAAGCGCCGAGTGCCCACCTCGATCGCCGCCTCGGTGAGGTTGAGCAAGCCGTGCACGTTGATCGCGGCGTCCTTCGCAGGATCGGTCACGGACACGCGCACGTCGATCTGGGCCGCGTGGTGATTCACCAGATCGAAGCGGACCTCGCGGAAGAGATCGCGGACCTCGTCCGCCGATCGGATGTCCATCTCGACCAAGTGGGCTGCATCTGGAACGTTGTCCCGCCGGCCCGAGGAAAGGTTGTCCACGATCCAGACCTCGTCGCCTGCCGCCAGATACGCATCCGCGATGTGACTGCCGATGAAACCGGCGCCTCCGGTCACCAACACTCTCCGTTTCGGTTCTGTCATCGCTGTCTCATCGAAGAAAGTCCCCACCGGACGGGACCGGCGGGGACTCTTGGGTTGCGTAGCAGCCCGTGGTAGAAGTACAGGAAGGAGGCGAGGGCTCGGAGTCTCCTCGCGTCACCAATCAGCGCATCTTCTTGGTGAGGCGCACTACGACCCCCTGCTCGAAGACCGCATCCCGCATTGTGATGACACGGGCCGCAGAGGTCTCGTCAGCCAGTCCGACTACCTGGAGCACTCCCTCCACTGCGTCGGTATCGGAAGCGTTGTAGAGGGTGAACTCGTCACCGAGCACGATCCCGTCGTCGGTGCCGAGGTCGAGGAAGGCGACGTGCCCGATGTCCTGCAGCGAAGCCCCAGTCGCGAAGCCCATCACCATCGCTGCGTTTCCCCCGCTCACGGGATCGGCATACTCCCCGACGGACAGATCGTACGCCGGCATCGGTCCGACGAAGTGACCTGGCAGGATACGGCCATACTCTTTGATGATCACGCCGATGACGCCACCATCGACCACCGAGGACACCGTCATTACCCCCGTCGGCTGAACCACGCGGCCCACGTCCTCGATCGTGCGGTCAACCTTGAAGATCTGCAGCCGCTCACCGACCCGTGCAGGGACGTCCATCGCGACGCGGACGCGCTCGTAGGAGCGCACCGTGACGCCGCGGTTGGTGCCGCCTGCCGAACCCTCGAGCACTCCAGTGTGCGGCGGGTCACCTTCGAGGTGGGTGAGCCACGGAGCGGAGAAGACGAAGTCGCGCGGCACCGCCAGGTAGTCGATGCTCCCTGCCCTCACCACGCCACCGCGAACGACCGACCTGTCTTGAACGAAGATCGTCGGAACGTCCGCGGGGTCCACGGGATCCGGCGACGCTACGACGACGTCCGTGACCTCCGTCGTAGGCTCCGTACCGGGGATGACGAGCACCTGACCCGGTAGAATCAGGTTCGGGTCGGCGATGTCCGCCCGATTGGCCTCCCAAATACGGCGCCAGTCGAAGGGGTCTCCATAGTATTGCTGCGCGAGGTCCCACAGCGTGTCGCCGTCGACGACGCTATGGTTCCCCTGCGCCTGCTGGGCGAGGGCAATTCCTGGCAGAATCAGAATGGAGAGTATGATCGCGGCCGAGCGAACCATGCGGGCTCCTTCGGCAAGTAGGACGGGGCTTTTCGCCCCATGAACACTGGCGGAAGATACCTTTCCTCCCCGCTCGAGGTCAACGCGTTTTTTCAAATTGACTTCATATGTTTCCCCGAAACGCTTATGGGAGCGCTAACCATCTTCTCGCTCCATCAGTGACCGGTAGCCCCCTCTCCCTACCACCACGTGATCAAGTACGGGAATCCCGAGCACGCGCCCCGCGTCGACGAGCTGGCGGGTCACTGCGCGGTCTTCCGCGGACGGCGTCGGGTCGCCGGACGGGTGATTGTGCACGAGAATAAGCGCCGCCGCTCCCTCCCCCACCGCGGGTCTGAAGACCTCGCGCGGGTGGATGAGCGACGCGTCCAGGATGCCGCGCGTCACGAAAACCTCGCGTAGGACCCGGTGCCGGGCGTTCAGGAGCAGCGTGTGGAACTCCTCCTGCGGCAGATCGTGCAGGCGCGGGCCCATGCGGCGAAAGACGTCGGCCGGGCCCCGGATGCGGTCGGAGTCGCTCTGTGTCTGCGTCGCGGCGCGTCGTCCCAGTTCGAGCGCCGCAACGATGCGGGCCGCGGTCGCGCGCCCCACGCCCGGCATGTGCTCCAGCTCTGAGACGTCGAGCGCGGCGAGGCGCTGGAGGGACCCCGCCATGTCACGGGAGATGGCGTGTGCGATGTCGACCGCGGACCTGCCGGACGTTCCGCTGCCTACCAGGATCGCGAGCAGCTCGGATACGGTCAGGCCGCGCGGTCCGAGGGATCGCAGGCGTTCGCGCGGCCGGTCGAAGTCGCAGCGGGGCGCGGCGGGGGCCGGAAGCTCTGGAGGAGAGGAAGTCACGGAGCACGGTCGCTCCACTCGGTGGGCGGCGGGATAGCACGATGGGACCCAACCTCGCGCTAGCCGGAAGTTACCCGGCCCAGGCTAGGGTTCCAGCGCTGTAAGTCCCAGCGAGAAGCACAGTTAGCGGCAGTAAGTCTTGTCTAATTTGTAGACATGTAAGCGATGCTTCTTGTCTTGACACGCCATGTGTATATCATATATTAGTGGTCATGTACATCGACGTCGTGCCCAACCGCAACTCGCCGCCCGCCGTCTTACTGCGCGAGTCCTACCGCGTCGGCGACCAGGTCAAGAAGCGAACCTTGGCCAATCTCTCCGCACTGCCCCCTGAGGCCATCGAGGCGATCCGTGCCACGCTCAAGGGACAAACGCTGGTCCCTGCCTCAGAAGCCTTCCAGATCCTACGGGCCCAGCCCCACGGACACGTGGCGGCCGTGCTGGGCACGATGCGCAAGCTCGGGCTACCCCAGCTGCTGTCCAGCCGCCCACACCCCAAACGGGATCTGGCGTTGGCCATGATCTGTGCCCGCGTGATCGAGCCATGCTCGAAGCTCGCCACCGCCCGCCAGCTCGGAGGCGACACGGCGACGAACTCGCTGGGCGAGGCTCTGGGGGTCGAGGACGCGGACGCCGATGATCTGTACGAGGCGCTGGACTGGTTGGTGCGAGGCCAGAAGCGGATCGAGGGGAAGCTGGCCCGTCGTCACCTGGAGGAGGGTCAGCTGATCCTGTGGGACGTGACGACGGTACCGTTCGAGAGTCGGACGTGTCCGCTGGCGGTCTACGGGCGGCCGAAGCGGGGCAAGAGTGAGCGCCAGCTGCTCTTCGGACTGCTCACGACACCGGAGGGTCTGCCGGTGGCTGTCGAGGTGTTCGCGGGCAACACGGGCGATCCAGCGACGGTGAGCACGGTGCTCGAGCGCGTGCAGGAGCGTTGGGGTCTCGAGCGTATGGTCGTGGTCGGAGACCGGGGCATGCTCACCAGCGCGCGGATCGAGGAGGAGCTCAGGCCGCGGGGGCTGGACTGGATCACTTCGCTGCGGGCCCCCACGATCCGCAAGCTCGCGGCGGAGGGCCCGCTTCAGCTCTCGCTGTTCGACGATCAGGATCTGGCGGAGATCACGTCGCCGGACTTCCCCGGTGAGCGACTCATCGCTTGCTACAACCCGCTGCTGGCACAGGACCGGGCACGCACGCGCGAGGAGCTCCTGCGTGTCACGGAGGAGAAGCTCGAGGTGGTGGTCGAGGCCACACGGCGCGAGAAGAGAGCGCTCAGGGGCAAGGACAAGATCGGGGTCCGGGTGGGCAGGATCCTGGGCCGCTCGAAGATGGGCAAGCACTTCCGCTACGAGATCACCGAGCACGCCTTTACTTTCGAGCGTGACGACGAGTCCGTTGCCCAGGAGGCGGCACTGGACGGGATCTACGTGCTACGCACCAGCGTCTCAGCCGAGGAACTCGGAAGCGAGGCCGTCGTCGAGGCCTACAAGCGCCTATCTCGCGTCGAACAGGCCTTCCGCATCTCGAAGGACTTCGCGCTCGAGGTCGGGCCGATCCGCCACCGACGTGTAGACCGGGTCCGGGCCCACGTGTTCCTCTGCATGCTCGCGCTCTACGTGCGGCTGCACATGGAGCGCGACCTCGCTCCGATCCTCTTCACCGACCACGATACCGCAGCGGCCAAGGCACGCAAAACCTCCGTCGTGGAGCCGGCCGCTCGCTCCCAGGCCGCCGAGGAGAAGGTGCGGCGCAAGCGCACCGAGGACGGCCTTCCCGTCCAGAGCTTTCGCTCGCTCATGAAGAGCCTCGCGACGCTGACCAAGAACACCGTGCGCATGGGCAACACCCACGTCGAGTTCGAGCAGTATGCTCAGCCCACGCCACTCCAGACGCGCGCCTTCGAGCTCCTCGACATCTCATACCGCCTCTAGAGAGACAACACTGTTCCCAGTACGCTGTACCTCGCCATAAGCCCAAAACCCTGTAACCGCAACAAGGTTCTGCCACTCCCGGACGGGGAACTTCCGGCTAGCGACCCGCGGCCGCGAGACATGCTGCTCGCAGCGGCGTCGGATCGGCGTGAATGAAGCCTCGAACCAGCCCCCCCGACGAACGATGACGAAGGACCCTAATCCGAGGCCCCCCTACCGATCCCCAGAGCGGAGAGCGGCGCGTCTCGCGGCCACGGGCCGACCTACAGCAACACTCTCATCACCAGCGCATCCTCTTTCGGCTCGCCGTAGTAGTTCTTGCGCACACCGACCCGCGAGAATCCGAACCGCTCGTAGAGTTCCACAGCCCGCGTGTTCGACGCACGTACCTCGAGATAAATCGTCTCTACTTTGCGGTCTCGGGCGATCTGGAGAATGCGCTCCAGCAGCCTCGACGCGTACCCCTGCCCTCGGTAGTCGGACCGGACGGCGATGTTGGCGAGCTCGGCCTGGTCGAGGATGCACCAGAGAACCGCGTACGCGAGAATGCCGGCGACGGGGTGCTCTATCACCCACAGCTCGGAGCCGGGGCGCCCGATGAGGCTCAGGAACGTGTCGGCTTGCCAAGGCGTCGTGAATGCCCGGCTCTCGATGCCGAGCACGGTCTCGACGTCTTCCGGCTCCATCGGGCGGATGAGGACATCAGGACCGGCGTCTACCCGCTCCATGCCTTGTCCGGTTGCCATTCACGGATGTAGCGCGGCTCCCAGAGTGCCAGTGCCGCGACCGGAGATGCGTCGGGATGCAACGCCAGATATCGAAAGAGGCCGTCCGCCGACGGATGGACCACGGGCCCCGTGGCCACCGGGAAACCGGCGCTCTCGATCGCGTGTCGATGTCGGTCCGCTCCCTCGCCGAGGAAGACAGCCCCAGGCGGCACCGCGTTGGCGAGCACTTTTCGTAGGGCGGCACCGTGGGGCGGGATGATCGTCTCGACCCCGATGCCGCCAATCCCGTAGCAGGCCCCGTACACACGGTCGCTACGCGCATCGAAGAGCACGTAGCGGATGCCGCTGCCCTCCACCGAGAGAGCGGCCGCTACGAGACTCGAAATCGCCCAGATGGGGCAGTCCAGTGCGTGCGCCAGCCCCTTCGCGGTCGCGGCAGCGACTCGTACACCGGTGAACGAACCGGGGCCTTCACCGACGACGACGCCACTCAACTCGCCACGATCGATGCCCGCTTCTTCCAGCACGTCAGCAATCGTGGGAACGAGCCTGGAAGCGTGCTCACCGCGATCGCCCAGCGTCGCGCGCGCCAATACGTCTGTGCCCTGCGCCACCGCTACCGAGCCGATGAAGCCCGAGGTGTCGAATCCGACATACAAACTCTCCGGGTCTAGGGTGGCGCCGGCTTCGCCGCTCACAGTCCCGCCACCGACATCGGGAAACCCGGGAGATCGGGGGGCGCACCGACCCGGCGCACCGCGATGTCTCGAAGCTCGGACTTGCCCGGCGTGACGGAGAGCTCGATGAGCCAATGGTCCGCGGGCATCAGTGAGTCGGCACGCTCCGGCCACTCGACGATCACGATCTCTTGGTCGGCACCGAGGCCCTGCCAGCCCAACTCCCACAACTCGTCCGGGGCAGCCACACGGTACAGATCGAAGTGCACGACCTCCCTGCCGAGTCGTGCGGGATATCGGAAGAGAAGGTTGAACGAGGGAGACGGCATCGCTGCGCGCACGCCGGCGCCCTTCCCGATCGCACGGGCGAGCACGGACTTTCCCGCTCCGAGCTCGCCCTGGAGGCCCAGCACTACCGGCGTCTCGACGGTCTCGCCGATTCTCTCGCCCCAACGGGCGAGGCTCGCCTCGTCCAGGCGCATGCGGCCTACCTCCTAGAAGGGTGATCGGAGAGGGGGGTGGGCCGCCACCCGTGCTGTCGCACGGGTCCCCGGGTGGCACGGCCCCAGAGGGCACCCGCGCGTTGCGCGGGTCGCGGAGCGGTGAAGGCGTAGCCGTAGCGGGCACCGCCGCCGAAGGCGGTGGTCCGAGACGCTCCAACGACGGAGGTGGGGCCGTGCCACCGCAACCCACACACTCGTCTGTTCATTTCATCCTGGTGCTAGGCACACCCCCCTCTCCGATCACCCTTCTACGCCTCGGCTTGTCCGGAACCGACCATCGCGGCACTCCCCTGGCTCCGTAGCCAATCGGCCGTAAGTCGGATTCCCTCGCGCAAGGAGACCTTCACTCCATACCCCAAGCGATCGGAGATCTTCGTCAGGTCCGCGAGCGAGTCCCGCACGTCTCCGGCGCGAGCCGGACCGTACCGCGCCTCGAGCTCGATGCCGAGCGCTGCCTGAATCGCCTGCCACAGGTCCGTCACGCTGATGCGTTCCCCACAGCCCACGTTGAAGACCTCGCCGCTCACGCCCTCGGCCGGCGCGGTGCACGCGCGCAGGTTCGCATCGACAACGTTGTCGATGTACGTGAAGTCGCGCGTCTGACCACCGTCCCCGTTGATCGTCGGTGCGTGTCTGCCGAGCGCGGCGTTGATGAAGAGAGGGATCACGGCGGAGTACACGGAGTTCGGGTCCTGTCGGGGCCCGAAAACGTTGAAGTAGCGGAGTACCGCGGTCTCGAGCCCGAACAGGTGCGGGAACAGCTGCACGTAGTGTTCCCCCGCGAGCTTCGCCACCGCGTAAGGGGAGCGAGGCATCGACGCCATCCCCTCGCGCTTGGGCAGCGTCGGCGTGTCGCCATAGGCCGATGACGATCCCGCGTAGACGAGTCGTCGGACCCCGGCGTCGTTGGCCGCGACGAGCATGTTGAGCGTGCCGGTCGCGCTGACGTCATGCGTCGCCGTCGGGTCGGCGACGGAACGCGCCACGGAGGGCAGAGCCGCTTGGTGCAGGACGTAGTCGACGCCCACGCACGCCGCCGCGCACGCCGCCGGATCTGTGATGGACTGCTCGTGCAAGTCGATGCGATCCATGAACGGCGCAAGGTTCTCACGACTCCCCGTGGAAAAGTCGTCGATGACGCGAACGGCCGCGCCCTCGGAGAGGAAGCGTTCGACCAGGTGCGAGCCGATGAAACCAGCCCCGCCGGTCACGAGGACGGCACGGTCTGAGAATTCGCTCATACGCAGGTGTTGAAGACAGATTTGCACGTGCGCGGAATCTAATTGATCAGCGGCGGTAGAGTCCCTCGCGCTCGATGATCGTCGCAACTGCTGGCGGGACGAGATCCGCCGCGTCGTGCCCAGCGGCCACGTGGTCCCGGACCTGGGTGGACGAGATGTCGATCCGCTCGACCGGAACGAAGTCCGCAGCGTCAGCGCCCGCAACGTCCGGTATGGTGTCCGCCGCGCGCGCTCCCTCCCGATCCACGACCGCAAGGCGGGCGAGCTCGAGGATCTGCTCTGGTTCTCGCCAGCCGCCGAGCGCATCGTATTCGTCCGCACCGACGATGAAGTACAGCGTGGCGTGCGGGAATCTGCGACGCAGCGCGCGCAGCGTGTCGACCGTGTACGACCGACCCACTCGCTCCGTCTCGGCCTCGCTCACCTCGAAGCGCGCATCGGCGGCGGCGGCGGCGAATACCATCTCGAGGCGAAGCGACGCAGGGGTAATGTCCTGCTGCGACTTGTGTGGTGGCTCACCCGCCGGAATCCAAAGCAGGCGATGCAACTGGAGAGCGTCCGCGACGTCCTTCGCTACCGCGACGTGACCGTTGTGGGGAGGATCGAACGTGCCCCCGAAGAGGCCGAGGCGGAGCGGAACTACGCCGGGCGCGTCAGGACCCCGACCCATTCGTCCGCAGAGCCGCGGCCTCTGGAGACTCCGGATACCGGTCGAGCAGGCGTTGTTTTGCGGCCTCGGCCTCGTCCTCGTATCCGATGGCCACGTTCGCGTAATAGATTCCCGCAAGCGACTTGGGTGCGAAATCAGTCTCGGCGTAAAGGTTGGCCACAAATTCGTAGTACTTGATCGCCGCGTCGTACAGCTTGCGACGGAAGTAGAAGTCGGCGGTCAGGTATTCCTTCTCCGCCAGCTTCAGCCGCATCCTGTTCGCGAGCTCGGCGGCCTCGAGCGCCTGAGGAGTCCCTTGGTAGTCGAGCAATACGTTGCGGCAGACAACGATGGCGTCGCGCGTGAAAACCTGATCGCGCGGCATGTCTGGCGACAGCGCCGTGAGCGACCGGCAGACGCCCAACGCGGCGATCACCGCGTCCGCGTGCCCGCCGTACCGGTCGAGGAATCGCACGTATTCGGAGCGGGCCGTAAGGTAGTCGCGGTCGCCGTAATGGGCGTGCGCAAGCAACATGCGGGCGTCCGGCAAGCGCTCCCAGTCCGCATAGGAGAGCAGTAGCCGATCCACTGCCTCAGCGGCGTTTCCGAAGTCGTTCTCCGAGTATTCCTCCGTCGCCAGCCGAAACAGGGCTTCGGCGTCCATGCCCTGATACCTATTGCCCGGGCCGCCGCACGCCGCGGCAGCGAGCAAAGTCACAGCAAGGAGAAAGAATCGTCGTTTATGAGAACGCATCGGGCTGGATACACTGGACGCGGCAACGTGGTTGCTCCATGAAACGAGGCCGGCTAGGCGAGCACGGCATAGCACAAAAGATAACGCCTCGAGGGCGTCCTGAAGCACATCAGGCTGACTAGAAGGGTGATCGGAAAGGGGGGCGAGCCGCCACCCGTGCTGTCGCACGGGTCCCCGAGTGCCACGGCCCCAGAGGGCACCCGCGCATTGCGCGGGTCGCGGAGGGGCGAAGGTGTAGCCGTAGCGGGCACCGCCGCCGAAGGCGGTGGTCCGAGGCGCTCCAAAGACGGAGATGGGACCGTGCCACCGCAACCCACCGGCTTGTAAGGTATTGTCACGTTCTGTGTTGGGCACGTGGCGACCAACGCTTCGCGTCGGTGCCCGCGCGGTTGATCCTTCGTTTCTCCTCGTCGCCGTAGCAGAGCTACGACTCCTCGTCCTTCCTTGCCTGAACGCGCGCAAGCACGGGGCACCCAAGCCGTATGGCGTGGGTCGCGCGGCCCACCCCCCTTTCCGATCACCCTTCTAGGGTCAGCGACAGCGCCCGTCGCGCAGCTGTTCCAAGCCACGCCCGAACCGGATCTGGTCGAACGCGTGCTGGGCGCGCACCACGAGCGACCCTGCCTGGTCGGCGTAGCGGACCCGGGCATACGCATCCATGGAGAGCTCACACTCCCCCATCTCGGCCAAAATCTCGCCCTTCTCAAACCAGGCCTGACCCTGAATGTTGCGTGGTTCACCGACTTCCACCGCGCGATCGATGAAGATGAGAGCCCGCTCCAGCTCTTCTTCTTCCAGCACCGAGCGCCCGCGTAGCTCGCGCGCCAGATTGAAAGCACACGTTCCGATGTACCAATCGACCTCGCCGCGCTCCCCCGGCCGCACCATCTCCCGGAACCGCTCGAAGTAGATCAGTGCATGACGGCAATCACGGATCTCCTCGTACGCCAGTCCCACTTCGAAGACGATCTCCGGAACGGAATCGGTTGCCTCGGCCACCGCGTTCTCGTAGAACGGCAAGGCCCTGC